>NZ_JAAKEA010000010.1:0-90069 GCF_011038935.1 Adlercreutzia sp. ZJ138
CTTGGCGGCCTTACGCAGGATACGTCTTTGCTCTTTGTGGTCTATGTCATCTTCAATTGTACGAGTGAGCCGCCGTCGTACATCATCAACAGCTTCTGTTACAAGCTTTGCTACATGGAATTCATATGTCCCGAGCTTTGTCAAGAGACAAAGTCCTCCCGGCCCGGGTTTTCCCAGTCCGGGCTGGGAGTATCTATATGCATCGCCCCGGCCCGGCTGTGCAGCGGATGTCCGTGCTCCGAAGACGCCTGCGGCGCACACTCAAATCCGCGGGTACCGCGATCTCGCACGCGGCCCGCACTCCAGTCGTTCGGTAAGGGCCTTCCGCCGATGGGGAATCATCGTCTTCACTTATCCCGCGCGTGCCGCATGAGCGGTGCGCAAATTCCAATCGCGGGTTCCCTCATCCTGCTGGACGGCCGGTGTCGGGGCGGATGCTCTGTGGCAGGCGCGCCGCAGCTAAGCCGGGCGCGAGATGATGCGCACTGTCTGTTCGTCTTCGACCATGCACCCGATCACCCACACCCAGCGTATGAGCTCGTTGGCGATAGCGATCTTTATCTTGTTGGGGTGCTTCTTCTGCTCGGAGAGGTGCTGGCGGCGCTTGGCGAGCCTGCGGTCGGCTTTGCGGCAGACGGCCTTGACGTCAGGCGACACAACCTGACCCGCCCTGAGGGCTTTGCTGCTTTTGTACTTGTATCTCCCGCTGCCGGTTATCCCCTCGACGAGCAGGGTGCGGCAGACGGCGTTGCCGGCTTTGGTGATGCCTCCGTGGTGCCCCTTGCCCCCGCTCTCGCTATGGGACGGCACGGTGCCGAGCCACTTGGACACATCCCGCCCGCTCCTGAAGCGGTGGAAGCTCCCTATCTCGCACGCGAGAGTAAGGGCGGTCAGTTTGCCGACACCTCGAAGCAGCGATATCGCGTCCACGTAGGGTTTCCATCGTGGAAGATCACAGAGAGTATCGAGCTTGGCCTCGAGGTCCTTCACTCGCTCTGCGCCCTCCTCGACGGCGCGCAGGCTGAACGCGAGCGCCTCGTTGGCGCACGCATCGCCGAGGTCGGCGGACTTTATCCATGCAACAAAGTTCTTCGTCCACGAGTTCTTGAGGGTGCCATCAGGTGTCTTCTCGTTCCAGACGTAGCCGTGGCGCAGCAGGATAGCCGAGGTCTGGAGTTTGGCAACCTTAACAGCATCAACCGCCGCCACCCGCGCACGGCACAAATCGCGCATCGCCTCGGTTTCGGGGTCGGGCGTCCATACCGCGGTGTAGGTCTTCTCCATGCTCACGAGCTCGGAGAGCAAGCGTGTGGCGTCCCTGCTGTCGTTTTTACGCTGCTTGTCGTCGGCGGATCGCGCAATGCTGCTTACGGCCACCACGTCGCAGCCTATCCCCTCACGACGAAGTTCGCGACAGAGGTGGAACCCGGTGCAGCCGCTCTCGTAGGCCGCATACCAGGGGCCGGCGAAGTTCTGCTTCATCCAAGACGCTATCGCGGCAGGTGCTGGCGCGTCGTTGAACCTTTTCATCCTGGTCTCCCCCGTGGAGCGGTCGAGGCCTTTGATGGTGGTCGTCCTGGCGTGGACGTCCATGCCGAACACGGAGCAGTACTCGGACTCTACGGCATACTTCGTCATGAGGGGATCCTCCTTCTCCTCGGCGGCGCGTTCTTGCGCGCCGCATTCAGATACTGGGATCTCATTGTCGCATCCCGTCTGGGCTGGCGGGCCCTTTCTTCCGGGGCGGTGATCTCCCAGATCCTGTCGCTCGGGACATACTGTCTTATCAGCGTAGATTACCGCACCAGGAAAAAACTTTTCTGCAAGGCTAATGTAGAAGCCGTTCAGGTCACACGATATAGTTGCCACCGCATCACGCTCACCTTTTGTAAAGCTTTCCAGATACGCTGTGACGGTTTTAGGATCATCTCCTGCAAGCATGTCAACGAGCGTCTTTTCATCGGCATCATAGATACAGCTTGCCATATGAGGCTCACCTCTTCTGATTGCAATCCTTTTAGGAAACGCTTTAACCTCATCAATACAGAGGTTGTGCGGCAGACGGTGCTTGGGCATCTGTGCGTTTGCTTCAAGCTTGGCAATGATGTTTTTAGAAGCACCAGTTATGCGCTCAAGTTCAGCGATGGTTTTGGCTTTTCCCAGTTCATCGATCACTTATCACATGCATCGTGTGCAATGCCACACCACCCGGGACACTCCTTCATACCAGGAGATGTCTTTGAGAGCCGTGTATACACACACCCATACTTACCACACTGCCCTACAAGCAGTCGTATTACTTCTACATCTATCGAGCTTCCTTGTCCTGACAAAAGGCGCTCAAACGCTCTTTGTTCAGATGCACTTGGCTTAGGTTCTGATACTCGTCTTCTGTATTCCATGACAACCCCCGCTCAGAAAGAGATGTTATCGAGGTCTGTCGTGGCAACTTCAGACTCATCCATTGCTTCAAGGTGTGCGAGCAGCGCACAGAAGCCTGGGCATCCAAGTTCGTCTGCGGGGATATACCAGCTGTCTTTGTATAGGTCGCTAACGCAGCGGCCTGAGTTAAGACAACGATCGCAAAGTCTGTCGAGTACTCGTATACCCAGACGTTTGAATGGCTGGCACTGCGAGAGTCTAATCGCTATGCGCTCGTATAGACGCACATCCACTCCTACGGTGGTATTGCCTGTGTTCTTCATGTTCCTCTTACTTTCCGAGGGTGCGGGCTGCCATAGGGGTCTTGGGGGAGGTGGACTCTCTCCCAAGACCCCGAACAGAACTGCGGACGGGCAAGGCATCCCGTCCCTCTATTCGTTGGTTAATGACGCCCGTCCTGCTTTTCAGACTGTAAGGCTTGGGGGCATGGGCAGACTTACAAAACGGCGCACCACGCAAAAACAGGCGGAAAACATGTGGGTAGGCACAAGAGGATGAAAACCGTGCAAAATCCCACACGAATTAGCGGTTACCCGGATATCCAGGATTTAGTGTGGGTATCGAGGATTTAGTGTGGACGATTCGAGTAAAAGCTTAGCCTGACCTGCGATGATGGAAGCAAAACACATAAAAGTCGATAGTGAGTCACCTCTTCAAAGCGGTTTCCCGGTTGTTGGTCTCTCTATTCTTTCTAAGGCAAGATACACTCGTGATGCTGCCTCCCGCGAATCCTATACCGCAGCATCAATGCTGACAGTTCTTTTGCGTCCCATATTGGCCTCCTAAAGCAGTCTGATCTTAGGGTGAAATTGTCCAAGCAACTTGCTTGAGCGTTTCAAAAAGCGATGTCAAGCTCAAAGTATTGACCGTAATAATGAGAGGATCTTCAGAATGAGGACTTTTTTCGAAATTGGGGACGTTCCCGTAACTGATGTTGGTGATGTGCTGGTCATACCTGAGGTAGGGATCAATCATAACGGATGCCTGGCTGTTGCAAAGGAGATGGTCGACGCTGCGTACCGTGCTGGAGCGAAGCTCGTCAAACACCAGACGCATGTGGTTGATGACGAGATGAGCGCTGCCGCAAGGAAGGTAAAGCCTGGTAATGCGGATATGTCAATCTATGACATCATGAGCGCGTGTGCTCTTTCCGAGGAGGACGAATACGAACTCATGGTCTATGTTGAGTCTCTCGGTATGGAATTCCTGAGCACCCCCTTTTCTCGAGCGGCAGCAGACAGGCTGGAGCATTTTGGTATAAAGGCTTACAAGGTCGGATCGGGCGAGATGAACAACCTTCCGCTCCTAGCCCATATTGCCTCTTTCGGTAAGCCGATGATCGTGTCAACTGGCATGAATGGACTGAAGAGAGTCTGCAAGGCTGTGAAGGTTCTCGAGGATTACAAGGTGCCCTTCGCTTTGCTCCACACCACAAACCTCTATCCGACCGATCCAAGCTTGGTGCGACTGGGTGCAATGCAGGAAATGATGGGAGTGTTTCCGGGTGTGCCCGTGGGTTTGTCTGATCACACGCTCACGAATGCTGCCTGTACGGCGGCGATTGCCCTTGGCGCACGCATAGTTGAGCGGCATTTCACTGACCGCATGGATCGGGAGGGACCGGACATCGTTTGCTCGATGGATGAGACCGCCCTCGGAGAGCTGTTAGCGGCTGCTCATGATGTTCCCCTAATGCTCGGAGGGTGCAAAGATGAGATAGCTAATGAACAGGTTACGCGAGACTTTGCTTTCGCGAGCGTTGTTGCCATAAAGGGAATCATGGCTGGCGAGCGGCTGACAGTGAATAACATTTGGGTTAAACGACCTGGAACCGGTGATATCCCAGCGGAATACTATGACGAAGTTCTCGGCAAAACAGCGGGCCGAGATATTGTCGAAGGCGAACAGATCGCTTGGGACATATTGGAAGGCTAGAGATGGTTTCCACTATGAAGAAGATCTTGTTTTTAACAGGGACGCGTGCAGACTATGGAAAACTTAAGGGTCTCATTAAGGCGGTAGAGGAGAGCCCCGATTTTGAGGCGTATGTATACGTATGTGGTATGCATCTCCTAGAACGGTTCGGGGGTACCTACCGCGAGGTTCTGAAAGATGAATATGACAATACCTATGTAGCACTGGGGTTGAGCCAGTCGAGTGCGTCGAGTGCGAGCGTGAGTCTAGGCGACACAGTGAGAGCGTTCTCCAGTTATGTTGATAGCGTGAAGCCTGACATGATAGTGGTGCATGGTGACCGAATGGATGCTCTCGCCGGTGCTGTTGTTGGGGCGTTGACGAACGTGCTCGTGGCGCATGTCGAGGGCGGGGAGCTTTCTGGCACGATCGACGAGTCCATTCGCCATGCGATATCGAAATTCGCACACGTTCATCTTGCTTGTAATGAGGATGCTAGGAGAAGACTATTGCAGTTGGGTGAGGACGACGAGCGAATCTTCGTGATCGGTTCGGCGGATGTCGATCTGATGTTAGATGATAACCTTCCTACACTTGAAAAGGCAAAAGCACGTTATGGTATCCCGTTTGCCAACTATGGGATCCTGATGTATCACCCAGTGACCACTGAAGTGAAGAATGCGGAAGCGAACGCGCGCGCGGTTATTGACGCTGTGATCGAAAGTGGTAGGGATTTCGTAGTAATTTACCCTAACAGTGACCTCGGATATGAAGCAATATTGAGTGAGTACAAAAGGCTACTCTCTTGCGAACGTTTCCGTATATTTCCCTCCTTGAGGTTTGAGTATTTTTTGTCGCTACTGAAGGGCGCAGATCTGATCCTTGGGAATTCGAGCGCTGGTGTGAGGGAATCGGGTGTGTATGGCATACCGGCCATTGATATTGGAACGAGACAAAAAGGTCGGTACTCAACCGATGAGTGCGGGAATATTCAGCACGTTGGCTACGACGCGAATGAGATTATCGACGCGATTGTTGCGTCCGGCGAGTACGCGGTGAAGGCGTTTGCGTATGGTAAGGGCAACAGTGTGCGAGGGTTCATGAGAGTGCTCGAATCGGAAGCCGTATGGAGTCTTTCTACCCAAAAGCAATTCAACGATCGTTGTTTAGAAGGTGATGCAGATGCTCAACGGAAGGAAGGTTCTGGCGCTCATTCCTGCGAGGGCTGGAAGTAAAGGGATACCTGGTAAGAATCTAGCTGATCTTGCAGGTAAGCCGCTCGTTGGCTATGCGATCGAAGCAGCTCTCGAGAGTGAGTATATTGACGATGTTGTTGTATCTACTGACGGTGATGACATAGCTAAGGTTTCAAGGGATTTTGGGGCTGAAGTCCCATTCATGAGACCAGTAATCCTTGCTACGGATACGTCGAGTACTTTGAGTGTCGTCCTTCATGCGATCGAAGCCCTTAGATCCGACGGTAGGGAGTACGATGATTTGGTATTGCTGCAGCCGACTCAGCCTTTGCGTACCGCAAAAGACATCGATGGGGCGTTGATGATGTATTACGACAACGGTTGTCAGCCGCTTGCTTCTGTGAGTCCAGTAGATGATCATCCTCTGCTTGTTCGCTCTATCGATAACAACGGAACGCTTCAACAGTTGTTGGATGCTAAGAGTACGTGTAGAAGGCAAGATATGCCGGCCTATTTCCGCATTAATGGATGTATATACGTTAATGAAGTTCGTAGCATTGACAGTGAGACAAGCTTTAATGACAATAGTATCCCATATATTATGGATCGCAGCCATTCGATCGACATTGATGAGCCTTGGGATCTTAATCTCGCACGTTATTTGATTCAGAATCCATGCATTTTATGATATAACGGTCTTCGATATATCTATCGATTCTTCGCAGGTGGTACTTCTGGTGATTGATAGTAAAGCCGCTTATCGTCGATACATTAGGGGATATGCAGGCTTTAGGAGCTTGTATATCTCATCCTCTGCTGCAAACGAACAATTCGATGATCTGGCTTACAGATCCGGTAGTGCGATATCAGCGACTACTGAGAAAAGTCGAATATTGGGAGAATTGCCGGGGGTACTCATGAAACCGTGGCGTTATCTTTTGCGTTGGCGTTTTCAGAAGTTGAGTACACTCCTAGGTTTTTCGATTCCTCTGAATGTGTGTGGTCCAGGTCTTGCGATTTTGCACTATGGCAGCATAGTGATAAGTAGGCATGCAAGAATCGATGCGAGGTGCACGTTGAACAGCTGCGTCAACATTGGCGTGAAACCTGGCGCTGCTGAAGGTCCTTCTATTGGAAACGACGTCTATGTCGGTCCAGGTGTGAAGGTTTGGAATAGTATTCATATTACTGATGGCTGCGTGTTTGGTGCGAAAGCATGCGTCTCTAAAGACCTACTCGTATCAGGATCCGTGATTGTGGGAGTGAATCGCACGATTAGGAAGCGGAAATGACTATTTTGTTAATATCCTCACGTGCAGTTAGTAGGTCACTATTTACCAGGTGGTTCATCTGAACTGGGATAAGTTGAAGGTCTAGTTGAGTCTAGTTAAACTCGCATCGAGTATGGGAAGAAAACGAGGAAACGTGATGGGTTTAGGTAAGACTGAGTTTAATAGCTTATGCAACGCGATGGTCTCCGAGGCGATAAACCAAGCGAATGCCGTGGAATTCGAGATTGATGACATACTGGCAGGTTCGCACTTTAAGGCGAGTGGAGATTCTATTTCTGAGCAGGCTTATCTCGACTACATTGGTGGTTATCTGCAGGAGAAATCGTTGAGCCAAAAATGCAATGCTATGCTCAAACTGCCGGAGACTGCAACGTTACTTGAGGCTGCGGGCATACATTGTGAAGATGCCACAAAGACAATGAATGTATGGCGTATGTTGAGAAATAGATTTGCTCATGGGCTTCTCGTTATCAACTCGAATTCCGACACGGTCCTCTATCACAAGGGCTATTGCTACGACATCAGATCTCACGTTGATGAGTTTTTCGACCTCAATGCCAAGGTATTGGTCATTATGGGGGCTATCAGTTCCTTGCATACGGAATACTGCGGCAAGCCTGTCTTTCGCAGAGAAGGGAACGACCCTGATCATCCCATTTTTGCGAAGTCGATAGGTACTGCCTAAGGATTAGCCAGTGGTAGATAGCATGGGAGTCTCGATACAACGCTCCTTTAGTAGAATCAAAACTGTACGAGTAGATGAGCGAGATGTGTGCAAGAAAGAGACAGGAGTACCAAGATGGAACTTGAAGACAGAATCGTTAAACGCCTACCAGGGCTTTTGCGAGCGGTTGAAGTCATGGGTCTGCAAGATGTTACGGGTGAGTACAGCCTCGATCAGATCGATGATGCGATACGTGAGTATGAAAGCTACGGTTCTGAAGAAGACGATGAGTTAGAAGACTTTAGCGCAGCACCTAACCTTGAGTTTGCGCTTCGCCGTCAGCAGGTGCAAACCGGCGATGAAATAGAAACGCTCATGTTTGAAGAGGATGACTACAAGGCGGCCTTAGGCTTTGGGGATGTATCCGTTGACTTCGATTTTGCCCCTTTAGTTCTTCGCACACTGGCAAAGGCATATGTGAAAGCTACTGCAAATGCAGAGGTGAAAGAGGGTGCCGTACTGCACCTAACAGACATTCCGGATTTCTATGTTGACGTCTATGAAGACTGCTATTATGCGGCAGCGCTCCTTTCAAATCTTGGTCTTGCCGCCGACTCTTCTGCTCCTGACGGAACCTACCTTGACGTAACGCTCTCAGGCGTCGGTGCGGTGGTCTTGCAAAAGGCCGCCGAGTAAGGCGGCTTCTACGAAGACCGGATAGGTGGAATCTCTACGCTGTCAGCGCTGTAAGCGGCACAACGTAGATGCCGTTTTTCGTCTGGTAGGCATAGTCAGAAAGGCCCACCAACACCATCATGAAGCTTGGCTCTTTGTTGCGGGCTGCTGGGTTTGCGGTGATCTTCTTTTTGAGACGCAAGAGGCTTTCCTCGGCTTGGGCGACCTTCGTGCCGCTGAGTTTGATCTCAATGGCACCCCATCGGCCGTCGCGCAGCTCTATGATGGCGTCTACTTCGAGTCCATCGGCATCCCGATAGTAGAAAAGCGGCGAAGGCCCGGCTGCTGGAAGAACCGAAGAGTAAACGTTGAGGTCACGCAAGCATAGCTGCTCGAACAGCTGGCCGAAAAGCTGCGTGTTGCCCATGAGACCATTCTGATCCACGCCGAGCAACGCTGCCGGAAGCGATGGGTCGGCGAAGTTGTACCGTGGCTTTGTTCTTAGCCTTTGCGGCGAGCGAATAGGTGCATCCCACCCGCTTACAGCATCGATGACGAATTTCCCCGTAAAGAACAAGAGCAAGTCTCGTACGCGCTTCCTTCCTGTTTCGGTTACTGCTTTCTCAACTTCGTAGCCCATGTCCGTCACAAGCGTATCGATTTTCACGGATGAGCCCAGGTTGCGCGCCAGAGATTGCAGGAATCGTCGTTGGTCTCGCTCTCCCTCCGGTGCATTGTTGTCCTGGGCGGACAGCAGCGTGTCAACGTACTGATTGGGAATAAGCTTGGCAGCGTCCGCGCTCACATTAATCGCATCGGGCCATCCGCCGCGTACAATTTGATCTGCTAGAGAAGCGAGGCTTGTTTCGGTGGGTGTAGTCGCAAAAGAACCCTCGAAAAGACTTTTAAGAGAAACGGACTTTGCAGAGACGCCTGTCTCTGCAAGTGTCATTGGCCACATGCGCAACCGGGAGATTCGTCCAGATCCGGAATGGTGGACCTGTTTTTTTGCAGGGCGGGAAGATCCTGTGAGAAGATACAGCCCGCGCTGCCCGGCGGCATCGTCAACCGCATGGCGCACCACATCCCACAGGGTCGGAACCTCTTGCCATTCGTCAATCAAGTGGGGATGCTCGCCGCTGAGTGCTGTCTCAGGAGATAGTTCCGCTAGCTCTCTGTTTGCCCTCACGTCGAGCCTGATAGAGCTTTTTGCATGTTGCTGCGACGTCCATGTTTTCCCGCACCACATGGTTCCCGTAATCTCAACAGCACCAAATGCCTCCAAGTGCTTTTGTACGAGCGAGTCAACAAGCCGTGGGATATAAGCGCTGTTTTTCATGCATTCTGCCCTTTTGTGTGAGATAGTTAAACTCCCTGTATTTTAGTGCTTTTCTGGGAAAATACAGGAGCAATCTTGGGAAAATATCGAACGATTTTTGGGAAAAAACAGGAGGGATAAGTCTTAACTCATGTGGGAAAAATAGCCCCAGAACAGCGGGGGATCCGCCGGTAACGGTTTCCCTGCTATCGGTAAGACTCTCGATTGGGTAAAACATCCCAATGCGGATTTCGTGGTCGCCATCGGAAACGCGGGTGTTCGTGAGCGGATTCAGCGAGAGATCACTGGATATATCGCCACGCTGGTTCATCCTTCTGCTTCTATCAGCCGGCGCGTCGAGATAGGTGAGGGCTCCGTTATTGGCATGGGTGCTATCATCAACTCCGATGCCATTATTGGCATAGGTTCTATTATCAATACTGGGGCTACAGTTGACCATGATTGCCATATCGGTGACTTCGTCCACATTTCCGTGGGTGCGCACGTCGCCGGCGCGGTGATGGTGGGTGACAGAACCTGGCTCGGCATCGGTAGCGTTGTGAGTAACAATATCAGCATTTGCAACGACTGTATGATCGGCGCTGGGGCTGTGGTTGTGAGAGACGTCACTCAGCCGGGAACCTATGTGGGTGTTCCGGCAAAGATGGTGTGTTGATAGTGATGGGATCTCACGTGTTGTTGCAAGAAGAGAGAGGTGTACCTAATGGAACTCGAAGACAGAATCGTTGAGCGTCTACCAGAGCTTTTGCGAGCGGTAGATGCCATGGGTCTGCAAGATGTTACGCGCGAGTACAGCATCGATCAGATTGATGATGCGATACGTGAGTACGCAAGCTACGAATCCGAAGAAGACGATGAGCTTGAAGACTTCAGCGCGGCACCTAACCTTGAGTTTGCACTTCGCCGTCAGCAGGTGCAAACCGGCGATGAAATAGAAACGCTCATGTTTGAAGAGGATGACTACAAAGCGGCCTTAGGCTTTGGGGATGTGTCCGAGGACTTCGATTTTGCTCCTTTAGTTCTTCGCACACTGGCAAAGGCATATGTGAAAGCCGCTACCAATGCAGAGGTGAAAGAGAGCACCGTACTTCACCTAACAGACATTCCGGATTTCTATGTCGACGTCTATGAAGATTGCTATTATGCAGCAGCGCTGCTTTCAAACCTTGGCCTTGCCACCGACTCTTCCGCTCCTGATGGAACCTACCTTGACGTAACACTATCAGGTGTCGGTGCCGTGGTTTTGCAAAAGGCTGCCGAGTAGGTTTTACGTTTATGGTTAGTTAGAGCGCTTGCGCCGTTAGTCTCGCAGAGGGAGAGTACGCGAATTAGCGGTTACCCGTTACCCCTGCTTTACCGACAGCAAGGTGACATTTCTCTATTTCTGGTTCTCAAAGACTAGGAAGTGACGGTCCGCTAGAGTATCTTACTTGTTTGAGAAAACCACGTTATGAAGGGAGGCTTGCTGTGAACAAAGATAGAAAAATCCTTTTTCATCTTGAAAAGGACATTTTGCCTGTTGAGGAATTGCAGACCTGCATTTCCGAGTTCTTCGCTATGATTCAGTCTGCCTCCGAAGACTGTCTGAGCAACGTAAAATGGTTTGCTGAAATTCAACAGGGTTCTGTGGCATTGGCAACCTATCCCTTCTCTGATATCGAGACGGACGAGGAAATAGATCAGTGCCTAGGAACCATTCGAAGGGACTTCAAATTGATCCAAGGTGGAAAGAGTCCTTCTACGTTTACAAAGAAGACCCTGCAACATTACGAGGCAATGACACGCCTGTTCATAAGCGAAAAAGGTCTTTCCGGCAATCCGACCATCGACGTTCTCTATCCGAGCAGTAATGAACATGATCCAATTGCTATGGTTGATTATTCTGCGCCAGCAGAATCCAAGACGATTGATCGTTCTTTTGGCACTGCATATGGAGAAGTTAAGACTCTGTATGCAAGTGGGCGACCGTTTTTCGCGCTTTACGATGAAACTTCCGGTAAGCGTATCAAGGTATATTATGACGATACTCTGCTGGATACGGTGCGTTCCTGTTACCGCAGCAACTACGTGCGCGTCACTGGTGACATATCTTTCAACGAGGATGGCACCAAACGTGACATTCTAGCTAAGGATATTCAGGTTGTTGAGCGTCCAGATACAGTTTCTTTGTATGACTTATTTGGGATTTGGAGCGATGCCGAATGAAGCGTGTCTACTGGGACTCATGCTGCTTTATCGAGTATCTTCAAGGAACTGGACGTGGAGAGGTACTTAAGGGCGTTGTCGACAAGAAAGACGGCGGCGAGTTGGAGATAGTTACCTCAGTTATTACCTTGACCGAGGTGATAAAACTTGGCAACGGGACAGCTAAGGAGCGGGACACGATCGTACGGGTCTTCAACCAGGAGAAAGGGTTGCTCGTTGTTGATTTGACCAAACATCTTGCGGAGCAAGCGCGAGAAGTGATATGGAACTACAGTTTTGAGAAGCATAAACAAGATGCCATTCATCTTGCCACTGCTGTTTATATTAACCGCTTCCATAGTATTGATGAGTTCCATACCTTCGACCATGATCTACTGAAATTCAATGGTCAGCCGGAGATTCCGATGCCTATCATCGAACCAACGTTCGAATTGTACCCAGCTAACCCCGTCCCCCTTTTTGATGCACTGGATTAGCTCGCGCAATAAAGGTCAAAACCGTGCAAAATACCACACGAATTAGCGGTTACCCGCGGTCGAAACGAGAGGTAGCGTTAGTGTCGTGCGGTCAGGACCGAAAACGACATCGTATTCCGGCTCCCTGTAACCGGCCCACTTCCAGCCATCGAATATTGTGGGCGTAAGGGTCTTGCCCAGGGTCTTGGCATCTCACATGATATATACTTAAAACACAGATCGTGTTTTAAGTATTCGAAAGGACGAAAATGAAGCTGCTCAAGGTTTACTTCGACCATCTCATGATGTACGAGGGAGGAGTTTTCGAGATCGACCTTTTCGCCTCCGACCGCGTTGCGGCATCCGATGAGTCGGCCTTCGAGCTGGCGCGCCATCTCCATACCAACAGCATCGTGGCGCTGGCAGGCATCAATGCCTCGGGCAAAACGACAGCGTTGAACCTGCTGGAGCTTGCCTGCCGTATCGTGGACGGTTCGCCCGTGCGCGGCGGCGGACTCCCGTCGGCGCTGCCCACCGTGTTCGACAGCCCCTCAACGTTCAAGTGTGTCACATGGCACGAGGGCTCCGCCTATCTGGTCGAGTCGGTGCTGGCGGCTGTCGAAGGCGAGGGCGACGGTCCTGCGCTGAACTTTATCGAGGAGACGGTGTCCACTCTGCCGGCCAAAGCCCTCAAGCGGTCGGTTTTGGGATCTTGGGATGGCATCAGGGCTCTCGCCTCGCCGGTGTGCGCTCGCACCCAAATGCCCGTTTCCTGGGCGGCGCTCACCTCGCCGGACGTATCCATCGCCGCCGCCGTTTTCGCCAAAGACTTTGGGCAACGCGCCCGCGTGACGGCCGTGCGCGATGGCGGGTTCCGCCTCGCCGAGCAGTTCGACGGCCTCGACGACGTGCTCCGCGTATTCGACCCCGGCATCGAGCATCTAGAGGTGCGCGATGCCGGTCGCGCCTTCGTGCTGACGTTCCCGGGGCGAGAGCCCATCACGCTCTCCGAGCGCGGCCTGGCGGAAGTGCTCTCCTCCGGTACCGTGCGCGGCCTGGGGCTGGTGCAGCGCGCGATGAGAGCCTTGCGCTCTGGCGGCTACCTGCTGGTGGACGAGGTGGAGAACCACCTGAACCGACAGCTGGTCAACGTTGTACTCGACCTGTTCGCCGCCTCCGAGACCAACCCTAAGGGCGCGACGCTGGTCTTTACGACTCACTATCCGCAGCTTTTGGACCACGTACACCGCAAGGACAACGTGTTCTTCCTGACGCGCGGCAGCGGGAACGGCGCACGTGCTGTGAAATATTGCGACCGCGTGAAGCGCATCGAGAACAAGAAATCCGAAGTGTTCGCCTCTAACTTCGTGAAAGGAACGGCGCCCCGCTACGCCGACGTTCGCGCGCTGAAAGAGCTCGTGGCGAAGGGGGTTTCCGATGAGTAGGGATACCTTCGACCTTGCCGGGTACCATCCGTTGATCTCCTGCGAGGGCACCGTAGAGCAGGTGGCCGTAGAGATCCTGCTCGCTGCGGACGCGCTCGTCTTCCCTGAAGCTGACGTCGTGGACGTCACCCGCCTGCGCAGGGCGGCCGACATTCAGGTCGAGTACCTGAACTACGACTACGACTGGCCGGTGTGCATCGTCCGCGTGTTGGACTCGCGAAAGGAGCGTTTCAAACTAAACAACCTGTACGCTGAGCGCTTTCCGGTGGTCAGCTACGTGACGCATCCGGAGATGGAGGTGTTGGCGATCATCCGCGAGGACGCATGGGGCCGCTGGCACGGCAGCCACGTGAAGCCCAGTGATTTCTGCAAGCGGGAGCTCGGCATGCGCGAGATCAAGCGTGCAGACTTCCTCAGGGGCTACTGGGACGCGGACGCGCTGACCGCCGCCGCCAGGGAGTACCGCCGCCTTTCCAAGATCCCTAAGGGTGAGCTGTGCCTAGCTGACCTCATTCGATAGGATTCTGCCTCTTTGAGCGTATCGACCTGAACGCCTCGAAGGACAAGCGAGATTTCGGACGCGGTTTCTACACCACCACTATATCTGCACAGGCTGAAAGCTGGGCGCACAACATGCGTACTTCCGCGTCAACGATCAGGTGTCATTCCATACCGTCCGCGCAATCGAACGTCTTGAGTTGAAGAGAAGGTATCTCCTTGGATAGCAAATACACTTACAAGGGCATCGACATTACACTTGACGTCTACGAGAAACTCACCGACGTTCTTGAGCTTATCTCCAAGGAAGACAGCATAACGTTCGACGAGGCGTTCCGCGTTTTCGCAGGATCGCTCACCTACGAAGCTCTCGCCGACCCGCGTACCCTCATGTGGTCGGAAAGCGCCCCTTTCATCCTCGATGAATTCCAACGAGAACGCGCCGAGAACCAGCGCGCTTAAATCGTTCACGTAACCGGCCCACTTCCAGCCATCGAATATCTTGTCCATGCCGCTGCCAGCGCGTTCACCGATCTCCATCGGCGGGTAACATCCGCACCATGGTCTCATTGCGCAACTTGCTAAGAGGTCGTTGCGGCGACGGAGGCAATTCGCTCGGCAGTAACTTGGTTGAGGGGTGACCTGTGTCACTTCTCTTTATCAGGCTTTCTGGTGATCCTTCGGGTTTATCACTTGTCCGCAGATGCCTTCGTCAGAAAGAATGCTTTTCAAGTTGCGAATCACCTGGTCGTCGGCAAGACGACTGGAAACTCCGATAGACAGATCGTCGTCGTAGGTGCACAAGACGAAGTTGGCATTGGTGGGTGAGGACAGTAGGGTGATACCGCGTAGGTAGGGGGTAACGGCGGGGTCTACAACCATGCGTCCGAGGCTCGATACGGTGCAGGTGACATCAAGAGCAGCTTTGCGTGCGGCCACGCCGAGAGCCACATCTTTAAGCGGCAGGGGCACAAAACTCACAAAGGGGTTGCGCTCGAGCCTAATCATATGCATCATGCGGCGCTTCAAGGCGTCGGGCTGGGTTTCTGCGATCAGCTGACGTTGCACGTGCGCGGCTACAGCGGCAAGCGGCTCGTCGGTGGCGCCCGGTGTGTAGGCGATGCATGCCAGACCAAAGAAGTTGCGCAGGGTGGTGGACGCAAAGAGTGGCCGCAGGTCAACAGGTACGTCTATGCGGATGGCGCGGTTGCGCTTTGCGGTAGGCATGCTCGTGCGCACGGCGCAGATGATAGCTGCAATAAGGTAGGAGGTAACGGTAACCTTCGCTGCTTTCGCTGCTGCATACACGGCGCCTGCCGAATAGTGAAGCTCCAGGTAATCGGTTTGTTTTCTGCTCTTGCGCTTGCGAAGACGAAACCCGCGCGGCCGCGGGGTTGCACCAGCAAGGTGGCGCTCGTAGTTAACCGCGAAGCTGTCTTCGGTCTTGGTTTCTTCGGTGCCGTGGTAGACAGGTGGCGCACTTTGCACGCCGTAGCGCTCGGCTACGTAGCTGGAAATGAGCGCTTTCAGAAACTCCAGGCTCCCGCGTCCGTCCGATATCATGTGCGACACTTCCACGTTGAAGCGCCGCGCATGGTAACTCACGCGGAAGAGCACCGACTGGGGTCCGACATGCAAACTGTGGCAGATGGGCAGATCGTCGGCTTGTACGCGCGGAACGGTAGAGGCCGGCACCAGGTAGTGCCAGAATGCACCGTTGCGCAAACATACGTTGAAGCCGGGAAACAGAGCGATTGTCGTGTCAAGGGCTCGCTGCAAGCAGGCCGGGTCAACTTCGTCGGCCATAATGGCGGTCAGCCGAAACACTGCCTGGTTCGGGCTGCCCGCCTGTGCCGAGTAGTATTTCCCCACATTATCTAAACGGTACCAAGTAAGTGCAGCCATGAGTCCTTCTCCGTTTCGGGAAGAGGGGCGTTGTCCAGAAAGTTCGCGATAAGGCGGTAGGTGTCGCGCACGAGCGAGAGCACCGAAGGGTAAAGGAAGTAACCGTGCACGGCATCAAGCAGTCGGTAGCACTCCACGGGGCTTCCGTCCGCTTCTAAGCGGGCCGCAAACGTTTCGCCTTCGTCGCGCAGCGGATCGTATTCGGCGCTAATAAGCAGGGTGCGGGGCATATCCGCAAGGCTTGGGGCAAGCAGCGGTGCGAAGTGCGGGTCGGTGTAGTCGGCCTCGTCGCGCAGGTACATGTCAACATAATCGACAATGTTTCGACGGGTGAGCAGGAAGTCGTCGCCGTTGTCGCGCACGGAGTCGAAAATGGTGGTTTCGCTGTGGTCGTTATAGGTAAGTGGGTACAGCAAAACCTGTGTGTGCGGGCGGAAATCGCCCCGCTCGCGCGCTAGAAGCGACACGCCGGCCGCCAGGTTGCCGCCGGCTGAGTCGCCCAACAACACAATACGTTCGGGGTTGATGTCGCTTAAGATTTGGCCTGCAAACAGCTGACGCGTGGCTGCATAGCAGTCTTCCAGCGCGGTGGGGAAGCGGTATTCGGGGCTGCGGCGGTAGTCGACAGCCACTACCCTACGTTCCAGCTTAAGCGCGGTTCTCATGCAGCAATCGGTGTAGAAGCTCACATCTCCGTTAGCCCAGCCGCCTCCGTGAAAAAGCAGGATGGTGCCCCGGTAATCTTCGTTAACGTGCAGTCCGCGTTTTAGCGAGAAATCAATATCGAGTGGTGTGAATACGCGCAACGCAATCCTGTAGCCGTCGGGTGCGGTGGCTGTGGCATCGTCGATGCGGCAGTGCGGGCTGGCGACGGTCAGACGTGCGGTTGCATCTTCCAGTTTTCGTTGGTCGTCGTAGGTAGAGGCGATGTCGGGGCGCATGCGGGTGATAGCGCGCACAGCAGCAAGCGCCGCTTTGCTCAAGGCCATGGGAGAAACTCCTTTCGTCCGCGTTGGGGCGGAAGGTGAATAGTTGGCTTCACGGCGGCAAACGAATCTCGTGCGGTGGCTGCCGTTTGGCTGCCGCCTGAGTTTCGCGGGAACCGCCATCGTGTCGTAGCCTTGCGCATTCTGCAAGCGCGCAAGCGATGATTGCCATGCTAACCTATTCGCCCTGCACATGCTGAGGCGATGTTCAAGCCGCTACGAGACTGCCATAAGTTCGCAACGCATGCATGCGTAAAACAGAAAACCGCTTTACATGCGCCTTACATATGCCCTGCATACGCCCTTTCCGAGCAGAAACAATAGGCAATAGGTAGCAATCTATAAAGATGCTCTTGTATCCACGGCAATATGTTTGCCAGAAAAAGCAAGACCCCAGAAAAAGGCTAGCTCAAATGCTCTACGGCTTCTTTGATGCGCTGTAGGGCGTAGTTCCACTCGATGCGTTCTTGCTCAAGGCGCAAGTGCGTTCCTTGCTCTGACAAGAGCGAAAGCGTTGCACGTTCCTCGTCGGTTAGCATATCGGTGTTGGCGGGGCAGTTTGGTGCTGGGTCGGGTTCTTCAACGCACAAGTTTCGGTGCTGCTCGAGTGTTTCGCGATCCATCATGATCGAGTGGGTGTGTGTATGACAATGCCGCCATATGTTCAAAATGGTGAATCCGTGGCTGTCGATGTCGCCCCAGTACAGTACTGGCATGCGAGAAAGCCACGGGATTGCCCCAAGGTCGCCAACGCTGTACCCGCCACCATGCAGCGCTACAATCCCAGGCAGCGGGGGAAGCGTCATGAGCGAAATAAGGTTTTCGCAGATGATAGCTGCCTTCGGCCTGCCTGTATACCGAGCAAGTTCGTCAGGTGTTGCCGAAAGGTCGCGCATGCCGCCGGGCACAAGTGAATCATCGAGAAAGCGTACGCGTACTTGAGAAGGGGCTTTCAGTAACAGCCCCGTGGTTTCTCTTCCCGAAAACGCGCAGTAAAGCCGCGTGACGGCTTGCCGGTGACCTTCCACCCATTTGGTGTCAATTCCTCGAACGGGAAGCTGCCGAGCGTAGCGTGTTTCGCCCGGATGGGTAAACAGCCAGTCGAGAACAGAAAGCAGCATATCCCAGTCATCGTCAGAAAGCTGGCGGATCGACGGCACTGCACGGCTCAGCCCAGCAAGAATGACGTCTACGTCCGATGGGCTAAGAGTCTGCCACGACTCCCGCCATCGCTGCGCGAGATTGTCCATGCGGTTCGCAAGGCGACGCCATTCGCGTGCTCTTCCCGCAAAATTCGCGATGACTTCAACCCCAACAAGCAGAACCTTTTCGGGAACTTGTTGGCTTCCAACGCTGGGCCACCTGCGCAAAGACCACTCGATAGTATCCTGGTGCGGCATTTCTCGCCACGCCGTTGCCCATGCCCGCGCCTTCTTTATATCGGCGAGCACTCTTTGTTCGGTTGGTGGATGCAGCGAAACAGAAAAGGAAACCCGGTCGAGATCGCCTGCGAACCCAGATTCCCGGGCAAAGCGTGAAACCGCCCACGCCTTGCAATGTCGGTCAAAATGGGCACGCGCCTTATTCTTTGCTTCCTCGGGCATTACGGGATCAAACGATGCCATCGCGTGCGCCCTTCACTGTTACTGCGTTTTCTCTTGTGCTAGTTTTCCGCGCGGTGTCCTTCTCGTTTGCACTGCCTACGCCACCGTCATCAGCGTCATCAGCGTCATCAACGTCATCCGCATCTCGCTCGAAGTCAACCAGCGTGATCGATGATGCGCGCGAATCCTTGCAGCTTACGGCCGCCACAGCGCCAACATATGGCTCAAGCACCGTTATCAACTTGAAGGGCGTTGCTAACACCATATGAAACCCAAACACCTCAAAGATGTCCATAGCGGTGCGTGCAAACGCGGGGTCGGCCTTGTCAAACGCTTCATCAAGGATAACGGTTCCGAAACGGGGCAGTGGCTGATCTTCATCGGCAAGCTGATAGCGCAGGGCGGCAGCCAAGCAGAAAATGACAAGCTTTTGCTTCTGCCCACCCGAAAGACCCGAATCGGAGCTGTGCACGTTTACTACATTGCCATCATCGTCTAGTTCGCTGGCTATAAACTCAACATGTTTTCGAGTGTCAAGGCAGGCGTTTCTCCACACAACGTCGGCGTAGTCGCTTGAACCCAAGCGACTGATAACCTCGTTGGTGCGCAAGAACCGCTCTTCGGCCGAAGCGATATCCTCTTCGCCCCATGCCCCCTGTGTGATACTTTGCAGCGTGTCGAGGAAAGCCGTCACCTGCGAACCGGCGCTTCTGCGTGCCTTAATTTGCAAATGCGTGCCAGCGCCATACGGCGAAAGCGCAAGCGAACAGTTAACTGGTTCCAGCTTCTCCTTCACTTCGCGATACGCACCTCGTATGGTCGAAGCGATAACGGTTAGCTGATCTTGGCTGAAATCGTGAAGAACGCGCAGAAAGCGCTGCTCATAATCGGGAAGGCCGCTCGCGCGAATGCGATGGTAGATGCCCAGGTACGCCGCACGTTCCTCGAACGACTCAGACAGATCGGCTGCTTGGGTTTTCCAGTTCTGCCGGTATTCGCGAATGATGCGCTCAATGCTCGCCCGCGTTTCTCCCTCGTCGCGCGTTGCTTGTGCCTTCATACTGCTGATGCGTTGCTGAACGGCTGCAGAGGTTACGTACAGGGTGTCTGTGTCTTTCCCAAACGCTGGATTGCATTTCTCGAACAGCGCGAGCAACTCTGATGCAACAGCGCGCTCGACATCAGGATACGTGCTTGCTCGCTTGGTGTGCTCCTGTATCTTTTCGGCGTTGTCTTTCAGGCGCTCCTGCGTTTTCGTTACTTCGTAGCGGCTCTGAGCTTCGGCATCGTTGGCTGCGTTTAGCCGCTTTTGCGCATCGTCGCGTACGGCAACTGCTCGTTCGATGCGGGCGCTGCTTTTCTTGAGAACGTCGTAAAACTCACGCGCTTTATCATACTCGGCTTGGGCACTTTCGATGTCGTAGCTTCCCCATGCATCGTTGGTAAGCAGGGTTTTTGCGCGTTGCAGGTCTTGCGCGCGACGCGTTTGTTCGGTCAGACTTTCGGCAATTTGGGACGCTTCGGCAAGGCGAGCGTGCAAATCGCGCAGACGACACTCGTATTGCTCAGCCTTCTCTTCATTGCTGTCGCCTAACACCCAACGGGTGCGGTCATTCAGTTCGTAGCGGTCGTCTTTCACAAACCGATTCTCGCGCTTTATCTGACCGCCGATAGTTAAGGCGAAGCGATGATGCTCCAAATCGTCTACGGAATCGACGCAGGTGTAATCAAATTTTCGTCGCAGCTCTTGGGCAACCCAGTTGGAATACGGCGGATATCCGTGGTGCTGTTTAACCGCGAGCTTTCGTATCAGGGAGCTGTCGGTAAGGGTAAGCTTGGGAACCGTGACCTCTTGCGGAACTGAAACATATTCCAGTCGCACATGCAAGTTGCGCGACTCCACATAGCGAGATACCGTGCGCACATGACGCGAAGCAACCAACAGCGTTACGGCGCGATTTCCCAGCAAACGTTCGATAGCGCCGCGCCAGGGGGCAAACTCGGGCTTGACCGCTACAAGTTCGCCAAAGAAGGGAAGGTCACGCGGGGGCACTCCCAGGTGATCTGCTATGTCAACACGCACTTGATGTAACCGCTTGGGAATGTTGGTGTCGCGGGTTCGCAGGTGCCGAAGCTCTTCTTCGGTGTTGGCAATCTGCTCTTTGATCTGCGGTACGAGTCCATAGCTTTTAAAGCGCGCATCACGGTTGCGCTCCTGCTCGGCAACTGCGTCATCTGCCCGCTTCTCCATGTCGCGTCCGAGTTTCTTCCATTCAGCGTAGGAACGGGGAATATCCTTCACGCCGGCGCATGTGAGATCTGAGACGAGTCGTGCGCGGTTATCCCTTACCTGATTGAGTTGCCGCTCGTATTCGAGCATGTGCGATCTTGCCAGGTCAATCGCGTCTCCGCCAACACCGTCAAGCGCCTTCTGTGCCTGACTTAACTCTTGCTGGGCAGAACTTCGCTCCGCTACAGCCAAGCGATGACTTTCGTTGGCCTGATCGGCGGCCTCCTGCAGCTTTTCGCGCTGTCCGCGCAGCAAATTGAGGGCAAGGTGCTCAAGGTAAGCGGGAAGACAATCGGAAAGCTGACCACAATGGGATATCCGTTGCTGCGCAGTGGTATTCCGCTCGTCGAGTTCGACAAGTGGGGCAAGATGCTCCATCTGCCTTCTCTGACTTACCACGCCAGCATGGGCCTGGGAAAGTGCGGTGAATTGCTTTACTGCCTCATTTGCCTGCTCAAACGTTTGCGGTTCTTCTAACATGAAGTTGCGGAACAAATCGTCAAGCGACCCAAACGTTTTTGCAGCTTGCGTTTTATGCAGAAGTTCGAGCGTCTTGGTTCCTGCTATGCCCAGCTGACGGCAAAACGCCGCTGAAAACGCCGAATGCTCACGAAAAACCTGTCCTCGCTCACGTATGTCGGCGCGAAGCTTCTTAGCGTCAATGCCGTGTATGGCATATCGCTCGAATTCTGTAAGCGATGCATCTCCGCGCACAATGGCAAAAAGCTGCATGACGCCGTCATTCGTGTTGCAGCCGGCCTTCAAATTGAAAAGCGCCAGCAAGTTGATCGGTCCAACCAAACGCGTTGGGGCATTGCTGGTAGCATGCCCCTCTTCAAAGCCACTTTCGTAACGGAGAAGAACGCCGCTCCAAACCGCCACACCGCGTCGCAAATAGCTGTTGGTTATTTCGCCCGTTGCATCGGTTTCGTGGCGCCAGGCTCCTCGTATATAGCTGGCAAGCGTGCGGTCTTCGCCCTTGGTTGAACCCGTACGTGCCGCCGCATTGAAATGGCGTTTGCGCGGCGGGGTGAGCACTGTAGCAATTGCGTCGAGAAGTGACGACTTGCCCGAACCGGACGCCCCCGTAATCAACAAACCATGTCGATCGACATCAAGGCTGTGGAATCCGTCAAACGTTCCCCAGTTCGCCACATCTATGCGCGCAAGTCTCCACTGTCCCTCGTGCTCGCTGGCGGGCGTCATAGTGTCCTCCTCGCCTTCTTGCCATCTGGTGTTTTGTTGTCAGCCGTGCTGTTGTGGGCAGTATCAGGTTCGTTGTACAGGTCAGCGTCGGAAGTGGTGTTGGTATCGACACTGGTATCGGCAGTTTCTTCGTCAACGTCAGTGGTTGTGCCGGGCTCAAAGGCTGTCTCGTCGTCGAATTTATCGAGTGCTCCGTCTCCCGCCTCTTCCAGCATCCGCTCGAATGCATCGTTTACCGCCTTCACCTCTTCGGCACCGAAGATAAGGCGCAGCACCGAGGAAACCTCGAAACGCTCGGCGCCTTCCGCTTTAAGCAGAATACCCGCACTGACAAGCTTGCTCCACGACCCTTCAAGCCGTTTGCGAAATGCCGCTTCGTCGAGCTTCGAGAGCGGACGATACTGCGCAACGGAGGCAAACGTTTCCTCCTGGCTTACAAATACACGCCCTTCGTGGCTGACCATCAGCTCGCGTCGAAGGCTTAGTACCAAAATGGTGTCGATAAGCGTGAGCGGCTGATTGCGCACCGCCTTGGGAATACGTGTGTCAACCGCCGGTGCATTCTGTACAAATGCAATGCCTTCATCTTCCTGAACGACAAGCTCGAGGAATAAATCGGCAAGCCGCGATTCGATTGATGGTTGGTCGGCCAACAGTGCTTGCCACAGCTCGCCATTTGCCTGCGCACTGATCATGGGCCCTCTGACCAGCTGTAACAGTGCTCGGCGGGAATCAAGACACAGTGTTCCGGTATCCCCTGGCCACAACCCTTCGCGTGAAGGCTCTTCTTCATTATTGAGGTGGTTAGCCTCGCTTTGACGGGCACATTTTGCTTCATCGCTCATACGATCACCTCCCGGTCAAATGCCAAACGGGGAATGCGTGCACGGAAACTGTCCCCCTCAGCCGACTTCCAATGGACTATTTCCTCCCCGCGTTGTGAAACTCCCTGGTCAAGCGCGAGCGCAACCAGGCCTACAACGCTTGCGACGCCCTGTGTGGCAGGATAGCGTGCAAGTACTTCGGCAACGCTTACACATGCCAGCTCATCGGAGCCACCTGCGCCAACATCTTGCAGCAGTTTCCTTACACATGCGTTAACATTGGCGGCTATTTCCATGAAGTCGATTTCCGTTTCGCGCGCAATGCGCTTCAGATCCTCGAATGATACCGTTTCGGCGGTATCGGCGGACACACAGGCGGCAGGCGCGGCTTGCGTTTCCGCAGGGTTCTTAAGCTTCCACCTTGACACGGGCATAATGCGTACCGAAGAAAGCTCGAGCGACTGACCCGTGCGGCAGGAACACGGGCAGATTTCAACCACGCGATTGGCGCGACCAAGTGCCCGGTCAATCTGCCGTTTGAGAACGCGCTCACGCTGATAGTCTTGACTTTGTACGAATCGTCGCAGGCCCTGAGCAAACGACGTCATGACTCCGTTCACCTCTTGGCCTTGTTCTACGAAGGCTCTCACAAGCCCCCGCAGAAAACGGCGCTCCTCGGGATCGAGTTCGCGCGCGAAATCGCAATCCAGAATGCCGTCGATGTCGTCTTGGACCGTTTCGGTCAGATCGGCATCGCGAAGCAAGGAATAGAACCCCTTGAAAGACTGCCCCGACGGAGATTGCGATATCTCGTCAACTCCGTCGAAGATGTCGGCAAGAATATCTTCGTGTCCGGGCTCGTAATTGATAATCGTGTCGTAGAGCGACCGATTGATCCGCTCGAAGTCGTCACGCACATGCGCGAAATCAGCCGGAATCTCGCGGGCAAGACCAACGATGTCCTTCACGCGTTCCGCAGCTTCGGTGCGATCGAGCACATCCATGTGCCCTTGTTCAAGTGCTACGAGCTGTTCTTCTATGCGATCACGCTCTTCGAGAAGGGCGCGCCGACGGCGCTCTTCGTTCTCGTCGGTAGCAAGCGCCAGGCTGTTTATCTGATCGACGATAATGCTCAGGCGTGATTGCGTGACGGTTCGATGTGGACGCATCATTCGTTTGGCGTAGTCGATAGCAAGCAGCGCGCCGCTCGACAGTTCGTATGTTTCCTGCCGGGTTTGAGCAACGGGCCTCCGCACCAGATAGCCATCGGCGCGCCATGCGTCGCAATACGCTTGTGCCGACCGAGAAACCTCGATAGATGTTCTTGAAGCGATGTCCTCTAAGTCGGCATCAACGAGGTTTATGAATTCGGGTACCGGAATACGACGAGCACTCTCGGTGAAGTGGGAATCGAGTATGGCAATAGTCATCGGCGCATTTCGTGAGCGCAGAAGCTTCCAGGCGACGTTTTCGTCCTTGAGGTTTTGCAATGCGATCGCTGTTGATATTACCGACAAAAGGCCTATCCGCCCTTCTCTTGTGCGTTTTGCGCACACCTATGACAACGACGCAAAGCATAGCAGACAGAGCCGAGGCGATAAGACCCACGTACAGAATGTGTAGGGAATTAATCGGTGGTTCCCTTGAGAATTTGCCAGCACCCGCTATCGCAGCTTCGGCATTGCCGGGTATTATCGGCTGTGTGTGGCTACCACAGTCCCAGCAGCGCCTGCATTCCCAGGCTTACAGCGGCGATGCATATCCAACAGACAAAGCCCATGAGAATAGGCTTGCCGCCCGATTTCACCAGTTTCACGATGTCGGTGTTTAACCCGATAGCCGCCATAGCCATGCAGATGAAGAACTTCGAGAGAGTTTTCAAGGGGTCAAACACTGCAGCGTCTGCGCCCGCCGCCACGGCGATGGTGGTGATGATGCTTGCCACCACGAACCACAAGATGAACATCGGGAAGGCACGCTTCAAGCTGAAGTTACCCAGCTGCTTGCCGCCCGTCTGGCGTGTTGCGCTGCTATCACTCGCAGTGGTTGCCGCACTGTTGTTGGAGTTGGCAACCGCGTTGCTGCTGTCGCCTGCCACTTCGCTGGCGCTCGCGTCAGATGCCACCATGCTCACGCCCGCACTGCCAGCATCTTCAGCCGCTCGCTTTGCTTTACGCACTTGTAGAAGCGCCAGCACCAGCGTGATGGGAATGATGGCCAGGGTTCGCGTGAGCTTCACGATGGTGGCATGGTCAAGCGCGTTTGATCCGGGGTGCATGCCGTCCCAAGCGGCCGCAGCGGCCGTGACTGACGACGTGTCGTTCACGGCGGTTCCGGCGAACAGGCCGAAGCCGTCGTTGCTCATGCCCAGCAGGTTTCCCAGCGTGGGAAATACGAGCGCAGCCACCACGTTGAACAAGAAGATAACCGAAATCGCCTGTGCGACGTCTTCGTCCTTCGCGTTGATAACCGGAGCCGTTGCCGCGATGGCGCTGCCGCCGCAGATAGACGAGCCCACGCCGATGAGCGTGGATATATCTGAGGGCATGTGTAGTGCCTTGCTCATCAAAAACGCCACGATGAGCGCGGTGGCTATGGTGGAGCAGATAATAGGCAGCGACATGGCTCCTACCTGGGCAATCTGGATAAGGTTCAGCCCGAACCCTAACAGGATCACGGCATACTGCAGTACCTTCTTGGCTGTGAATCCAATGCCTTTCTGTAAAGTGCCGCGAGCACGTGGTTTCCACAGAAGTGCGATAGCCATGCCCGCCAGTATGGCGAACACTGGCCCGCCAACGATAGGGAACGCCTGGCCCAAAAACCAGCAGGGAAGGGCGATAATTGCACAGATGCCAATGCCGCCTGCGTTATTCCTGATGAAATTCACGTTATATCAACCCCATCCATACCATGGCCTTCGGCAACGTTATCCAACGTTATTCAACGTTATTCAAACCAAATTATTGTAGCCGAGCTGTCATTGCTTCGGAAGGGGCAGTGCGTGGCAGGTGTGCTAGACTGTTCCGGCTGGTAAGGCATCAAGGCGGCTTTAAACGGGACTTTTCGAAGTCCTGCGCTCGCGCATGAAAGGGCAACTCGATGGCTCATTTGTCAAATATAGAGGGATCCCTCATGGAGGGCAAGCTTCCCGAGGTGCGGCTTGCGAATACGCCGTTTCGGGTGGTGTCGCCCTATGAGCCGGCAGGCGATCAGCCTCAGGCAATCGACGCGCTGGCTCGTGGTGTGCGCGAGGGACTGCGTTACCAGACACTGCTTGGCGTGACCGGTTCCGGTAAGACCTTCACTATGGCCAAGACCATTGAAGCGGTGCAAAAGCCCACGCTCGTGTTAGCTCCCAACAAGACGCTCGCCGCGCAGTTGGCCGCCGAACTAAAGGAATTTTTCCCCGACAATTCCGTCGTATACTTCGTAAGCTACTACGATTACTATCAGCCCGAAGCCTATGTTCCCTCAAGCGATACCTTCATTGAAAAGGACGCCTCTATCAACGAAGAGGTGGAAAAGCTGCGTCATGCGGCAACGAGCGCGCTGTTGTCGCGTCGCGACTGCATTGTGGTGGCGTCGGTGAGCTGTATTTACGGCATCGGTAGCCCCATGGACTATGCAGGTATGGCGGTGTTTCTGGACAAGGAACGCGAGGCTGATCGCGACCAGGTGATTTACGAACTTATCGACATCCAATACGACCGCAACGACTACGAGCTGAAGCGTGGCACGTTCCGCGTGCGAGGGGATGCGCTCGACGTGTTTCCGCCGTATGCCGACAATCCGGTGCGCGTGGAGTTTTGGGGTGACGAGATCGAGCGCATTGCCGAGGTCGATCTGGTCACAGGCGAAGTGATCGGCGAATTCGAGGCGTTGCCCATCTGGCCTGCGTCGCATTACGTGACGGCGCGCCCGAAGATCGAGCATGCGCTTACAACCATTCAAGAGGAACTGCGCGACCGTTTGCAGCAATTCAACGACGAAGGCAAGCTGCTTGAAGCCCAACGTTTGGAAATGCGCACGAACTACGATCTCGAAATGCTCGAGACGATGGGGTTTTGTAGCGGCATCGAGAATTACTCGCGTCACCTTGACGGGCGCGAGCCGGGTGAGCCGCCCTACACGCTTATCGACTACTTCCCCAGCGATTTTCTGTGCATCATCGACGAGAGTCACGTGACAGTGCCGCAGATTCGCGGCATGCACGAGGGCGACCGCAGCCGCAAAATCACGCTTGCCGAACATGGTTTCCGCTTGCCCAGCTGCCTGGATAACCGCCCCTTGCGTTTTGATGAGTTCGAGGGGCGTGTGCCGCAGTTCATCTACGTGTCGGCTACGCCCGGCGACTATGAGGAAAAGGTAACGCAGAAACAGGTGGAGCAGATTATTCGCCCCACTGGTCTGCTCGATCCCGACATCGTGGTGCGTCCGATTGCCAGCCAAATTGACGACATTATTGACGAGGCGAAGGAGCGCGCCGCGCGCGATGAGCGCGTGCTCATAACCACGCTGACGAAAAAGATGGCTGAGGATTTAACCGACCATCTGCTTGACCAGGGAGTGCGGGCTCGCTATATGCATTCCGACATCGGCACGCTTGAGCGTGTGGAGATCCTGCGCGACCTTCGCCGTGGCGAATTTGACGTGCTGGTGGGCATTAATCTGCTGCGCGAGGGGCTTGACCTGCCGGAGGTGTCGCTGGTGGCTATTCTCGACGCTGACAAAGAAGGATTCCTGCGCAACCACCGCAGCCTTATTCAGACTATCGGTCGCGCTGCGCGTAACGTGAGCGGCCAGGTGATCATGTATGCCGACAAAACCACCGACTCCATGGACCGAGCGATCAGCGAAACGCGCCGCCGTCGCAAGCTACAGATGGCGTACAACGCCGAGCATGGCATCGAGCCGCAAACTATTCGCAAGGCTATCAGTGACATCATGGCGTTCGTGACTGAGGATGTGGAAGGTGCCAGTGCCGAGCAGGTGAACAAGCAGCTAGCCGAGCTGTCGCGCGAGGAAGTGCTGCGCATTGTGTCCAGCATGGAAGACGAAATGGCCGCCGCGTCGGCGAACATGGACTTCGAGGAAGCCGCTCGCTTGCGCGACCAGGTGGTGAAGCTGCGCGCGCAAGTTGAGGGTCAAAGCGAAAGCGACGTGCTGAAGAACCTGAAGAAAAGCGCTCGCAAGGGGAGTACCTACGGCAATCGCAAACACGCAGCCTACGGCAGCAGTAACCGGTCGTAGAAGGTGACCAGGCCCGCATGGTAAGGGTAGGAGTAAGCGTTCGCCCTCCTGCCATGCGCAACAGGTTTCCCTAAGGTATTGCTACTGCAGCAGGCGCAAGTTCATGTCGACGGCCGTATCTATGCCTGCTACGGTGCCGGTGTTGCTGTACTGCCAGATGATGAAGTCGAACCGTGCGGTGGGCTGCGCGACACCGTATTCTGCGAACCAGGTGGGACGGCCCTGTAGAACCTCGCGCCCGCCTGCCGCTCCGCCAAGCCCGTAGCCCATGCGTTGCATGTCGTGCGCGTTTCCGTAGATGAGTGTGTGGTAACCCGCCTTCTCGACACGTTCGCAGAACGCTTCGGCGATAGCAACTAGCGTGTCGCCATTCACGTCGTTTGCGCGGCCTGCGCCGACAATCGTTTCGTGATCGAACGCGACGGGCAAATCAAGCGTGCGGCCGTTGAGTAGCCGCACCAAAAAGTCAGCTTCTTCGCGCGCCTCTTCAATAGTGGTCGCTTGTGAGAAGAAATACGCTCCCACCTGCAACCCGGCGGCTGCGGCACCGTCGAGATTCTGCTCGTAGCGGGCGTCGGCCGAAAGTGCGCCTTCGGTGTAGCCGCGGTTGCCCACGCGCACGAATGCGAACGACACGCCGTCGGCTGCCACAGTGTCCCAGTTGATGTTACCGTTGAATTCCGACACGTCGATCCCGGTATCGGAAATGATCGCGCCACCGCGGTATAGCACGGCTCGATCACCCGATGCGCCTTCCCAGGCGATCTGACTCCAATCGTAAGGGCTCACGTAGGGTTGTGTCCGTAAGGCATCGTCTACGCTCGCTCCATCGCGCCCGCATGATCGCACGCACGACATGCCTGCTACCAGCACCATTGCTAGTGCTGCGAGAACAACAGCGCCCAGCGCGATCAGGTGGGGCCGCGCTTGGCGTGCGTGGTTGCGGCTTGTGGGTGGTTTTCGGCTACTTACATTCCTTCGTTTAGAGTTCATCGGTATCCAACCATATGGTGAAAGGACCGTCGTTTACCAGCTCGACGCTCATCATTGCGCCGAATTCGCCGGTTCCCACCCGCGCGACATCACGTCGGGCACGATCCGCGAACGCTTCGTACAGTCGGCGTGCCTCGTCTGGCGGCGCGGCGCACGTAAACGAGGGGCGGTTGCCGCGCTTGCAGGTGGCGTACAGCGTGAACTGCGACACTACCAGCACGTCGCCTTCAACGTCGGCAAGTGATCGGTTGATCTTTCCGTTTTCGTCTTCAAAAATGCGCAGTCGGGACACCTTACTCCACAGCTGCTCTACCTGTTCCTCGCTATCGCCGTGTCCGACGCCCAAGAAGATGAGGTAGCCGCGCTCGCACGAGCCCACCACCTGTCCGTCTACTGTAACGCTTGCACGTGTGACGCGCTGGATAAGCGCCCTCACGATTCGCTCGCGGTCAGGTCGAGTCGATTGATACGGTCGGCAAGGTCGGCACCGCGCTCATAGAACAGCAGCTCGCGGTTGTGTGCGAAATAGCGCTCGCAGCCATGGTCGTTGATGAACGCCATGCCGTACTTGTTCGCCGACAGGTCGGTTACCAAAATGAGCATTTCGTGTCCATCGCCGAACGCATCTTCCACGAATGCGAACGCGTGGTCAAGTGCGGCTGAGGTTCGCTCGATGCGCGCGTCGAGCGCGTCGAGTTGTTCACCGAACAGCGCACGCAGCGCGTCGAACGAGCATACGGGCACGCCAGCTGCTGGGTTGGCCCCTTCGCCACGCAGCGCTCGGTCGAACAGATTGATCGCGCGTTCGTAGGAAACATAGCGCTCGTCGGAAAGCAACCCCGCTTTGCGCTCAGTCTGCATGGTGCGTTGAATGCGTGCCGTTGCCTCGCGTACGAGTGCGGTGGCATCAGTCGTTTCCAGGTCGGCTTCGTCCGCGGCTGCTCCGCTGTCCGTGCCTGCGCCCGCGCCCTCGCTCGCGAGCACTTCCTTCACAGCTGCCAGCTCGCTATGTACAAACGCAGTCGCGCGGTCTTCTGTCACGGTGTCGCGCAGCGTTTCGCCCAGCGCGTCCACAAGCAGACCCATGAGCGACACGCGCTCGTCAAAGGCCGCCGCCTGCGCGCGGTCGACAATAGCCGCGTCGGCGTCTCCTGTCAGCACGCGGTCGATCTGGTAGTCGGCGCGATATTTGGTAAACAGGTCGTAGTACACCGAGAAGCGCTTGGCGATTTCGGGGTCTTGCACGTACTGCCCGATGAGCAGCTCGTCTACGGGCAACCCCTGTTCCTCATAGAGCTTCATCATCGACGACAAGTCATCCCAGCCGCGCGCGGTGACGAACGTTTTACCGTCCACAGTGGTCGACACGCGGTAGAAATGGTCGCGCTCGATGTCAAGGTACGTGAGTACGGCGGGGTGCACACCGGTTTCTACAGCGTATTCGCGCCATGCGCCGAAGTCGGGCTCCACGTCGATGCGCTTTAAGCGGTCCCACGTGGCTATGTCGAAGTCGTGTACGGTGCGGTTGTACTCGGGCGGGTTGCCGGCGGTTACCACAATCCAGCCATCCGGCACGCGATGACGTCCGAACACTTTGTACTGCAAAAACTGCAGCATGGCGGGCGTGAGTGTTTCTGACACGCAGTTGATCTCGTCGAGGAACAGAATGCCTTCGCGACGCCCCGTTGCCTCCATGGAGTCATACACGGCGGCGATGATTTCGCTCATGGTGTATTCCGACACGTCGTATTCAACACCGTCGTAGCTCTTCTTCGCAATGAAGGGCAAGCCGAGGGCGCTTTGGCGTGTGTGGTGCGTCATGGAATACGACACGAAGCCAACTTCCAAGTTCTGCGCGATCTGTTCCATGATGGCCGTCTTGCCGATGCCGGGCGCGCCCAGCAAAAACACGGGGCGCTGCCGTTGGGTAGGCAGGCGGTAGTTGCCAAACTCGTCTTTTAAGAAATACGCCTGCATGGCGTTTTCGATCTGCTGTTTTGCTTGACGGATATCCATCTGTTAATCCTCCACGATCGCGGTTTCTTCTAATACCACCTTCATGGCCCACGTGGGCACGGTAATGTCATCTGATGTTTCTTCCACAAACACGAAAGCGGCGTCGAAGTCGGGCTTTCGCGCGGGGAAGGTTCCCTGTCCGTCGGTGAAGTAAATGAGCCCGCCTAGGTTGGGAAGGTCGCCTCGTTCGACAGCGGCCTCTACGAACTCGAACACCGGGCGGAAGTCGGTCCCGCCCAAGCCGTGTATCTGCAGGCCATCGAGGTAATCGTTCAAGTCGTCCACGTTTGTTAAGTGTGCTACGTGTGTGATGGCAGCGTCGCATTGTACGATGTAGACGTTGATGTCGGTGAAGAAGCCGGTTTCCTGGGATAGGATGGTGTAAGTCTTCTCCACGAATTTTCGCACGAGTCCGTCTTTCGTGGACGCCGAGGTGTCGATAGCTATAACAAAGTCGCGGATACGCTTTTCCTCGGTGTACTCGAGCGGCTCGATGAGCGGTAAGTTGCCGTAGCGGGAAAGGCCGTAGCAGTAGTACACGTAGTCGAACTCGTCGTTGTTCACGCGGATATGCTCGCCCATGCGTGCGAACTTGCGCAGAAATACGCGGTAATCCTGCTTCTCACGTGTTACGTGGCGCAGGTTCATGGATAGGTTCGAGCCCGAAACACCCCACTGTTTGGCATAAGAGTCTAGCTGCACGCCCAGTTCATAGGCGGCTTCCTTCCATTGGAATGCCGATCGGTCTAAGTTGATGGTGTTGCCGAAGGGGCGCTCCATCGCCTGGGACATAATCTCGGGCGCTTCCTTCTGCACGATGTCATCTTTGATCTTGGCACGGTGCGAGGTGTGCGTGCTTTTAGGTGGTGTGGCGTCTTCGGGAACGTCGAAAAGTGTGCCGCTTTCCGCAGCCGAGGTAGCAACCGCCCCGCGCTCACCCGAGCCTTCCTCACGCAGGCCCGACTTGCCGTCGGTTTTCGTGCTTTCGGTGGTGATCAGGTGATACCACACATCATGGTCGTCCATGAAGAACGGAGCGCGCATTTCGGCCAATTCATCGGCGGAAAGGGACTGGTCAACTAGCCAGCGATACACGGTTTCGGCGGTCATGCGGGGCACCGACGCCGCAATGCGTGCGAGGGTGGCCGCTTGTTGCTCCGAGCGCGTGGTGTGCACGGAGGGCAGGTTAAGTTCGGTAATAGCGTGCTCAACCACAATGTCACAGGCGACATCCCAACAGTTCTGGTCAAGCTCGCTGCCCGAAAACGGATGCAAAAATACGTTGTGTAGCGTGACGTGCATCAGCAGGCGGGCGATACGCTCCGGCTCGTCGGCGTACGTTCGCGCTAAGGTTGCGGGGTCGTAGCGCAGATAGGTGCCATCGGTTGCGAACGTGCTGTGCGGAATGGCGAGCGGGTGCAGGAATGAGAACGCCGAGTTCATGAACCGTAAGTTCACAAGTAGGGCGTTCTTCGAGAGATCGAGCGCATCTCGCGCGAGCTCATCGACAGATCCGGCAGTCACGGCCTCTCCTAACGCTGACGGGATAAATATGCGAAGGCAGACGTTGTTCGCTTGCCTTCGCAGCCAATTGAAGTGTAGCATTCGCAGGATGGGCGGTAAATGAACGCGTGTAGTTTTTTGTTGTGTTCGAATGCGGTTTGAATGTGGTTCGGATGTGGTCCGAATGCAGTCGGATGAAAGCGACGGAAGAGGTGTGGTTATGGTTCAAGCGAGCTCGCTGGTGTTTTGCGACAAAACAACACCAATTGACGACTTGGTTGAAGAGCTGTGTGCGTTGCAAGTGAACCTTGACGCTGACCAGGTGAGTATCGAACGCGCTGCGCATTCCGTGGAAGGCGAGGTGTGGTCGCCGCAGCTTTTGCCGTACGACGATTGGACGAAGCATCAGGATATCGAGACGAAGGTCTTGCGCATCGAGGGGCAGGACGACGCATACAACGAAGGGCTGCTCGCATGGGGTCGCTTGGAATTCATCGACGACGACCTGCGCGAAAAACTGATTGCACAGGCACGCGAGAAGGGCGACTCCGAGGCGTTGGCCGCCGCCGTGGTGAAGCGGCGCGTGTTCGATGGCGACGATGACCTGCGTGGTGCTATCTCGGTGCGACAAGATACCGACGGCTACGTGCTGGTGGGTATCGACATTCGCCGGTACGCTCAGGCGCTTGGTACCACCGACAACCTGATTGTGGTGCTGCCTGCTACTGTCGATGGCGTGCCTATTGTGCGTATCGCACAGGAGGCGTTCGTTCGCCGCTTGGTACAGGGTGTCGATGTGCGGCTGCTCGTGGTGCCACATACGGTGCGCCGCATTGGGGGCGATGCGTTCGCGGCCCTGTCGTGCCGTCACGTTCACTTGGGTGCAAGCGTAGAAACCGGTGGCGACCAAGCGTGTGATATGGCCGGCGTACACCCGCGCCTGGTAAGCCGCACGTACACGGTTGACGAACACAATCCGGCTTACGCCGCACGTGACGGCAGCTTGTACTCGAAGGACGGCGAGACGTTGCTGCTGTTCGCGCCACCCTACGAGCAACGCTGCGCCATTCCCGAAGGCGTGCGCCGTATAGGCTCGGCGGCGTTCTGTGCGGGTTGTGATGAGCCGTTGTTCGTGCTGGCACCGGAAACGCTCGAGAAGGTCGATTCGAAGGCGTGGCGCGATGCCGTGTGGGTGTGCCCGCCTGCGTCGGCAGTCCGCGAAAAACTCAAAAGCAGAGGCGTTCGTTTGGCTAGCGAAAACGTTGTCGAGCATGATGGGTGCTGGTACGACTTCGACGAGCAAGGAGCAGTGCTCGTTGCCGGTCCGCCTGCTCCGAAGTCGGCGTCTGCGCGGTTTGCGGCGCAAGCATTCGCGTTCGGGAAGAGTGGCGGTGCGAAGGCGGGCGGCGCTGCGGGTGGTGCGGGCACTTCGGACGCATCGACGGCTGGTGCCGCAGGTGAGCGAGTGTCGGGCACCGTAGGCTCTGGTGGTGCAGCTGTGTCAACGCGTACGACGCTGGTGTTGCCGCGCGAGATTGAGGGTCGTCCGCTTGTTCGCATTGGTGTGCGCGCGCTGCCGACTGCTCCCGAAACGCTGGTCATTCCCTCGAGCGTGAAGGTTATCGAGCAAGAAAATGCGTGTTTGGGCACGAAGCGCCTCACGCTGTCCGACGGAGTGCGCAGCATTGGGGCCCACAGCTTCCGCTCGCGTACGTTAGAGCCCCCGGTACTTATTCCTGCCAGCGTCGAATCGGTGGGTGAGGGATGCTTCGAGTATGCGGTGTGCCGCTTGGCAGCAAATGGTGCTGTTGTGCATGTTCCTGCCGACCAGCTGCTCAGCTGCTTTATTGAGTGCACACAGAGGGAAGGTGCCGAAGTTGGTGTGCGTGGCGCAGGTGATAGTTCTTCTTCGACAGGTGCCCTGTTCGATTTTGCCCGCTACGATCAGGTGCTGCTGTCGGGCAAGAATATTCCTGATCGGCTGGGCGCGCTGCTTCATCGGTTGGCGCATCCAGAAGGGCTTGCTCCTGCGACCAAGCAGACACTCGTGTCGCAGGCGCGCGCCAAAGGGCGTGACGCGCTGCAGTACGTAGCACGCGAAGGTAACATCGACATGGTAGCTGCACTGCTTGAGGCAGGTTTTATCAACGACGAAAACTTCGACCGACAGATTGAGCTATTGCGCGCGTGCAACCGTACCGACTGCGTGATGTTCCTTATGGAACGCCATCGCAAACAAGAGGAACAAGCCGGCAAACCGAAATCAGCCCGCGCCCGCTTCGCACTGTAACGCAAAAGCCGAAAGCGGTGGGGCTGTGAGATAATGAGCGAGCCCATGCGGCCTGATCGAGCTTGAGATTCCTGACAAGCCGAAGAGTAAAAACCAGCGGTATCGCCTTACGGCACGAGGCAATGCTGCATTGAGAAGCTGGGAGGGTTAACGTGATCGATGAGATTCAGGTGGAAAACCTCGCGCTTATCCGCTCGGCGGCGTTGTGTCCGGCGCGTGGTATGACAGTAGTCACGGGTGAAACAGGTGCGGGCAAGACGGCGCTGTTGTCGGCATGTAAGCTGCTCATGGGTGCGCGTGCCGACAAAGACGCAGTGCGCGATGGCGAAAGCGCGCTGCGGGTGAGTGGGCGATTCTATTTCAACGCTCAACCGGGAGATTCTGCTTCGTTTGAGGAGTCTGCGCATGTGCCTGCTGTTGGCGCAGTGGCTGCTGACCCTGAGAGTTTTGGCGGCGAACCTGTCGAAGTTGCTCGTGAGAGTCTTCTTGAATATGTTGGCCCCGATGCGTCTGATTCCGTGGAGCTTGTTGCCGTACGCAGCGTGACTGCGGATGGTCGTTCTCGCGTGAGCATTGACGGACATATGGCGAGTGTTGGTGAGCTTGCGCGCTGTATTGCCCCGCGTATCGATTTATGCGGCCAGCATGAGCACCAGCAACTCATGAAGTCTGCATCGCACCTTCGCTTGCTCGACGCATGGGCGGGTGACGAGGTTGCGACGGCAAGACAGGCGTACGCTGAGGCGTTTTCTCAGGCGGAGCATGCAGCGGCAAACCTTGCCCGCGTGCTTGAGGCCCGAGAATCTTCGTCAGTAAAACTCGATGAGGCGCGTTTTGTGCTGAAACGTATGGAAGCTGTTCGCCCCGAAGCAGGGGAATACGACGCGCTTGCCACATCGCTTAGCAAGGCGGAGCACGCCGAAACCTTGGCGGTTGCCGCGAATGCGGCGCATGAGTCGCTCGCAGGCGAAGGGGGCGCACTTGACGGGCTGAATGCCGCTGTGGCTGCACTTGATCAGGCGTCGTGCTATGACGAATCGCTGGCCGCGTATGCTGAGTCACTTCGCGAGGCGGGCTACGTGCTTGAAGACGTAGCGCGCGACGCACGCGCCTATCGCGATGACATCGAGTTTGATGAAGCGCAGCTTCGCGCACAGCAGGAGCGTATGTCTGAGTTGCAAGGCTTGCTGCGCGCGTACGGGCCGCGCATGGAGGATGTGATTGATGCATGGGAGCGCGCGGCTGAGGTGGTATCTCTTGTGGACGACGCTTCCGAGCGTGAACGCGCTGCCCGTGCGGCGCTTGATCAGGCTGAAGCCGAGCTTGCATGTGCGGCTGCGGTACTTGGTGATGTGCGGGCGGAAGCAGCCCCGCGTTTCGCCCGCGCCGTTACGGCACAGATGGCTCGTTTGGAGATGGGTGGCTCGCAGCTCGTATGCGATGTGTCGCCGCTGCCTCGTGAGCAGTGGACACGTGTAGGTGCGCATTTCGTTGAGTTCCTGTTTCGCCCAGGTGACGGCATGCAGGCCCGTCCACTCGCGCGCATTGCGTCGGGTGGCGAGGTGAGTCGCGTGATGCTGGCTGTAAAGGTGGTGCTCGGCGATCGCGACGAGGTTGACACGCTCGTATTCGATGAAGTTGATGCCGGTGTGGGCGGCTCAACCGCTGTCGCACTTGCTGACGTGCTGGCTGATCTGGCGCGCACGCATCAGGTGATTGTGGTCACACATCTTGCTCAGGTCGCGGTACGGGGTGATACCCATTACGTGGTTCGCAAGATTGAAGGAGCCGATGGTCTTCCCGAAACCGACCTGTGCTGCCTTGGCGTTGACGAACGCCCAGCCGAAATAGCCCGCATGCTTTCAGGCGAAGCAACCGACGTCTCGCTTGCTCACGCCCGCGAGCTGCTGGCTGCAGCTCGCTAGAAAAAGCGCTAGAAAAAGTACCTTGCGCGGCTCGTTTTGCTGTGTTAGAGTTTCGGCCACAACTTAATACCTTTGAAACCGATGAGGCGAAGGTTAAACCATCATAAGCGCTCACAGAGAGCGGGTGCAGCTGAGATTCCCGCAGAAATGCTGGATGGCAAATGGATCGCCGAGGGAAAGGGGAAAAGTTGGAGCCTCCAAGCGCGTTGCGGAGCGGTTCCGGCTGAGTATCTGGACCGTGAGCCTGCGTTAAAGGCAGAGCGGGTGATGGCTCGCTCATGAGAGGGCCCGAAAGGGTCAAGCAAAGGTGGCACCGCAGGTTTGAAGACCTGTCCTTTGGAAGAGAAGGACAGGTCTTTTTTTGTGGGCCGAACGATGGGCGAAGCTGCGCGGGAAGCGCTGTAAGCGGCCAGAAGGGAAAGGTGGAAACCATGGAAAACGTTGCGCAAAAGCGAGAGATGAAAAACACTGGCAAGAAGAAGGGCTTAGACATCAGCGATCTGGTGTTAGTGGCGGTGCTGCTTGCGGCTGGTGCGGTTCTGAAGCTTGTGGTGGGCATGATGTTTCAAGGTGGCGTGAAGCCGAACTTCGTTATTGCGTCGTACTGCTTGGCGGTGCTGCTCATTCGTCCGAGCAACCCAGGTCAGGGAGCCATGTACGGTGCCATCATCGGCTTGCTTGCCGCCGCCATCTGCCAGATTCCGCTTCTGTGTGGCACACCGTTCGTAAACTTTGTGTCAGAGTTGCTCGGCGGCATCGTCATCGGTGCTATTGCGGGTTTGCCAACGCCGAAGTCGTTTGACTTCCGCCCTGCTGTGGGTACGTTTTTGGGTACGTTCGTGTCAGGTAGCGTATTCTCGGCCATCGTGGTGGTAGTAAAGAGTATGGACGTTATGGCTGGCCTGATTCAGTTCGCTCCCATTGTGGTGGTTACCGCCGTCATCAACACCGTTTTGGTGCAGATCCTTATCATTCCGTTGCTGCGCGCATTGAAGCGACAGTAGTCTTACGACAATCGGCTCCGACGTTGGGAAAGGGAAGCGCGTGATCAAGGTAAACAACTTGTCGTTCACGTATGAGCATGGAAGCGCGCCGGCGCTCAAAGATGTGACACTTCATGTGAAAAAAGGCGACTTCCTCGGAATCATTGGGGAAAGTGGTGCGGGCAAGACCACACTGACATCAGCTATCAACGGGCTTATTCCGCATCATTATCATGGTGACTACTTCGGATCGGTCGAAGTGGACGGCGTTGATACGTTCGACGCGCAACTTACCGATCTCTCGCTTGTCATCGGCACGGTGAGTCAAGACATTGACAGCCAAATGGTGGCTGCCGTGGTCGAAGATGAGCTGCTGTTCGGACTTGAAAACTTCGGTGTGCCGCACGACCAAATAGAGGGTCGCATGTTGAAGGCGCTCGAAGCGGTGGGTATTCCCGACCTGCGCAATCGGCGCATCGCGACGCTTTCCGGTGGGCAGAAGCAAAAGGTTGCCATTGCAGCAATTCTTGCTTTAAGACCCGATGTTATCTTGCTCGATGAGCCTACTGGTGAGCTTGATCCGGTGTCAAGTCGGCAGATTTTCGACGTGCTGCGCGAGCTTAACCAGCACGGCGTAACGGTTGTCGTCGTCGAGCAGAAGGTTATGTTGCTGTGTGAGTACGCAGCGCGCATCGCGGTTATGGACAAAGGTCGCATCGTGCTTGAAGGGACAGTTGCCGACGTGCTGCGCCGCTATAAGGATATGGAGCGAATTGGTATCAACTGCCCTCGCGTGGCGACACTGTGCGACCGCATGACCGAACGCGGCGTTGGTGACGGACGCGTGGTGGCAACGGTCGCCGACGCTTGCAGTTACGTGAAGGAGGTGCTGTCGTGAGCCTATTCGGGAAGAAAGCCGCGCCCGCCGTGCGGACACAGGTGGCCGAGGAATCCGTAGAATCATCCTGTTCGCTTACCGATGTCTGCGCGCCTAGCATCGAAGGCGCAGACCAAAAACCTGTCATCGAATTCTCCGACGTGCACTTCGGATATGCAGAAGCCGAGGTGCTGCGTGGTATCAGCTTCCGCATACAGCCGGGCGAGTTTGTAGCTGTGCTCGGGCCAAACGGGACCGGCAAATCGACCACGCTGCGCCTTGCCGACGGGCTACTTGCTCCAGCTTCTGGGCGCGTGCGGGTATGCGGTCTCGACACTGCTGAGGCGAAGGTGAGTGATATTGCGCGCCATGTGGGCTTTCTGTTTCAAAACCCCGACCGGCAGATCTGCCAGAACACCGTTTACGACGAAGTGCTGTTCGGTTTGCGCGCGCTGCAGTGTGGTACGGCAGAGCAGCAGAAAGCGCGCGCCGACGAGGTGCTCGAGCTGTTGCACCTTGATGGAGACGCCGATCCGTTCAACCTGTCGCGTGGTCAGCGCCAAGCCGTTGCTTTGGCGGGTCTGATCGCGGTTGATCCCTGTGTGCTGCTGCTCGACGAGCCCACCACTGGGTTTGACTACAGCGAGTGCATGGAGATGATGACCCATATTAAGCGCATGAACGAAGCGGGTGCCACGGTGGTCATGGTGTGTCACGACATGGAAGTGGTACTCGATTTCGCCAGCCGAGCAATCGTGCTTGCGGAAGGTCGTGTGCTGCTCGATGGTACGCCGCGCGATGTGTTCTCCGAGCGCGAAACCTTACAGCGTGCTTCGCTGATTCCGCCGCAGATCTGCGAGCTGTCAACGCAGTTGGCAACGGATTATCCGCAGCTTGGCGGCAAGTTCTGTGCCGACGAGTTAGCGATCGCCATCGCCACGCTCGCCGGTGGCGAAGCTGGTGCCTCATCTGGCGAAACATTCGAATGCAAGGCAGGTGAGTAGTATGGATAGCGTGTTTTCCTACATTCCAGGCGAGAGTTTTCTCCATCGGATGCATCCGCTCACCAAGTTGGTTGCAGCGTTTGCGGTGTGCGTGGGTGCAGCCGTTTGCGGTAATCACGCATACGTGCTGGCGCTCATTGTGGCACAGCTTATCGTGGCGGCAATTTGTGGCTGCTTCAAACCCTGTGCGAAGCTAGTTACCGCGCTTGGCTCGCTTGCGCTTATCGTGCTGGTGCTGCAGGTGTTGTGCGTACGTACGGGAACCCCGCTTGTCCAGGCGGGGTGGTTCATGATTACCAACGAGGGCCTGCTCAGCGGTGTGCTCGTGGTGCTCAAAGTGGTGTGCATGGTGTTGCCGCTGTCCATTGCGTTTATGACCACCCAGATCAACGACCTTACCAACGAGCTGGTGGGGAAATGGCACCTGCCGTATAAGTATGCGTTCACCGTTACCACCGCAATTCGCTTCATTCCCGTGTTCATGGATGAGATGTCGGCCATCATGGAGGCCCAGAAGGCGCGTGGTGTGCGGTTTGACACGGGCAACGTGGTGAAGCGAATTGCGCTCATGGTGCCGTTGTGCGTGCCGCTGCTCATATCGTCGGTGAAGCGTACTGACGCCATTGCTGTGGCGGCCGAGCTGCGCGGGTTCAACCTGCGCACGCGTACGAGTGCCTGGAAGAAGCACGCATTTGCTTTAGCTGATTTCATCATGATCGTGGCGTGCTTTGCTCTGTTCGTGGTGGCGATCATCCTGTAGCATAAACGCGTAGCCCGCAGGGTGTAAGAAACGCGTTGAAAGGCAGGGAATCGCGGCATGGAAGTGAGCGTGCAGAAATGCAGGGCGTTCGTGGAGACGGCGCGTTACGGCAGCTTCACGAAGGCGGCCGAACTGCTGTCGTACTCGCAATCGGGTATCAGTCGCATGGTCGGTGAGCTCGAGCGCGAATGCGGCGTGGTACTGCTCGATCGCGATCGCGCGGGCGTGCGTCTTACTTCCGACGGCGAAGAGCTGCTCGGTCCTATGCAGAAGATGTGCCGGATGTACGACGATCTGTGCATGCATATCGATCAGGTGCGCGGCATCGACACGGGCCTCATTCGCATTGGGGCCACGTCGGTGTTGTCAACTGTGTGGCTTCCCAACATCATAGGGGCATTTCGCGCCGACTACCCGGGCATTCGCTACGAGGTCGTGCAGGGTGACTACGGCGAGCTCGAAACGAAGGTGCGCGAGGGAACCCTCGACTGCGCGTTTTTGCGCCTGCCTGCGTCGGGTCGCTTTCACGAGATACCGCTGGAAAGCGAAGGGTGGGTGGCGGTGCTGCCGGAAGGGCACCCGCTCGCTGAACTCGATGAGGTGCCACCCGAAGAATTGCTCGAATACCCGTTCATCTTGCCTGAGCGATTCGGTGACAAGGAAGAGAACGACGTGGTGTCAAAGGCGATCGAGCGGTGGGGGCTTACGCCCAACACCATTGCTGCCGGCTGGATCGACGACGCCGCATTGGCCATGGTCGAGCGCGGGCTGGGTGTGAGTATTATGCCCGAGATGTGCACGCGGCGAAAGGCTTTCCGTATTGTCATGCGGCCACTTGCGCATGCGCGCAGCCGCGACGTGGGCGTCATTCTGAAAAGCCTCGATGCGGCATCGGTGGCTACTCGAAAGTTTTTAGAGTACCTGCCGTACCGCAACTGCGACCGGTTTGGGGTCGACGCGGCGGCAAACGAAGCGGCGGCAGGCGGCCTGGCGGCACGCGCCGCGAGCGATGTGTGCGGGGGAGGGGAATAGTCCATGGATACCAACATCCAAAAGTATCTCGCGTTTGCAGAAACCGTACGCTACGGCAGCTTCACGAAGGCAGCCGAAATACTGTCGTATTCGCAGTCGGGCATAAGTCGTATGATTAGCGACCTTGAAAGCGAATGGAAGGTGACGTTGCTCGAACGCGATCGGTCGGGTGTTCGCCTCACCTCCGATGGCGAGGAACTACTTCCGTATGTGCTGAGTGTATGTGAAGAGCATCGCAAGCTGCAGATGCAAGTTGACGATTTGAATGGCCTACATACGGGCTTGGTGCGCATTGGTACCATGTCCAGCATCGCAACGCATTGGTTTCCCCAGGTTATCAAGCGTTTTCAGGAAGAGTATCCACGCGTACGATTCGAGTTTGTGGTGGGCGACTATGAAGAACTCGAAGACAAGGTGGAACAAGGTCGCGTGGAATGCGCCATATCCCGCGAGTCGACGCGGCCGGGTTTAACGTCTGAGTTTCTCCAGGAAGACGAGCTTAAGGTGCTGCTGCCGCGCGGGCATCGTCTGACCTCGCGTTCCCGTGTGCCCATTAATGAGCTGCGTGACGAACTGTTCGCGCTCACTGAGAAGGGTGATCAAGCGCTGTACAAGAAAGCGTTCGATGAGGCGGGCTTCACACCAAACACGCTGGTTACCACGTGGGACGACCTGTCGATGATGAGTATGGTGGAAAGCGGTTTGTGTGTGGGCATTCAGCCCGATTTAGTGCTGCGCCGAATGCCGTACGACATCGTAATTCGTCCGCTGGAAAACCCGGTGTTTCGCAATATATGTCTGGTGAAGCGGCAGAAGCAAACCTTGTCGCTGGCAACGAAGCGCTTCCTTGACTACCTGAACGACGTTCGTTCGTATGACGGCGCGCACGGTGGGCCAGCCCAATGTCATTAAGCTAAACAGAGATATCACTGTATTGAAGGGACTTGTCCCGTGGCTCTTGGGTCGACGGAATTACACAACCTTCCTTTTGTATCAGATTCGTAACGGGTGCGTTTCGGCGCGGTTGTGACCGGGGTGTGCGCTATCATTGCTTTCGGTTCGGGAAGGCTGTGTTGCTTTTCAAAAGAATGTGGCGTCAAGAAGAATAACCGAGCTGAAGGCGAAGACATGATAGGAGATTGGCCATGCTGTGCCCCCATTGCGGACGTGAGAACACTCAAGAAGCTATGTACTGTGTAGGATGCGGCGCATCTTTATCAGGTGCGCAAACTAATGAGCCATCAGTGGGTCAGCCTATGCCTGTGGTTCAGCCTATGATGTCGCAGCCGGGTCAAGACGCAGTACCTTCGGGTTATCAGCAACCCTATGAACAGCCGGGTTACCAACAGCCTTACGACGCCGCCGGTTACCAGCAGCCATATGCAGCGTATGGGCAGCCGGGCTATCAGGTTCCGCCAACTGCGATTCCGTCTGTGGCTTATGCGGTACCCACGGGGCCGTATCCGCCAGTCAACCGCAACATTGCCGTGTGCATCCTGCTGTCTATCATTACATGTGGCATCTACGGCATATACTGGATATATTGCCTGGTGAATGAGTTGAATACGGCAAGTGGTCATCCGCAGGACACCTCGGGTGGCATGGTTATCCTGTTCTCCATTCTTACGTGTGGCATCTACGGCATTTACTGGTATTACAAGGCTGGCGAGAAAGTTGCGGAAATCCGCCGTCGTCAAACGGGTGCGGCCGACAACAGCAGCGCCATCCTGTATCTGGTGTTGGCGCTGTTCGGCTTCGGTATCGTGAACGACTGTCTGATCCAAAACGAGCTGAACAACTTAGCTCCGCTCGCGTAGTACCGAATGGAAAATCAGCGCGAACTGAGCATGCCGTCACAGGGCGCACCGAGCACCTGTGGCTCCGTGCGCCCGTGTGCACCACGCGAGATAGCTGTCGCAGCGGTTGCTTCGCCTGCGAACCTTGCTTCGTCCGATCTATCCGATCGGTGCACGCGGGCCCGCCGCCTGGCAAAAGCTGCGGGTATCGCCCTTGTGGTGGGGCTTGTATACGCAGTGTTCTTTGCGGTAACTGGCATCGGGGTGCCATGTGTTTTTCATGAGCTGACGGGGTTGCTCTGCCCAGGGTGTGGGGTCAGCCGCATGTGCCTCGATCTGCTTCGACTCGATTTCGAGGCGGCGTTTCATCATAACGCCGCCATTCTGTGTTTGCTGCCAGCTGGTGCGGTGCTGGCCGCAGTTCTTGTGCGAGGCTACGTGTGTGAGGGGTCGATGCGTCTGCCTACATGGGCGAATGTGCTTGTCATCGCCATGGTGGTGGTACTGCTCGTGTTCGGTGTTGTACGCAACCTGATGTAGGTGCCGCACGTTGTCTTGTTCGGTTTTGCCTTGCTTTATCTTACGCCGTCTCATGCTTCTGCGTTCTTTTGTGTGCTCTATCTCATTTTTCCGTTTGCGTTGAATAGCTGGAAACGCCTGCGTTGTGTACGCGGGCGTTTGTTTTCGGGTACTATGTGAACGTTTATGCAACAGTTATACCAACCGGAAGACGGGAGAAGATGCCCATGTCTGAAGACTACCAATACAAGCGCGTGCTGCTGAAGTTGTCTGGCGAGGCCCTGGCGGGTGACCTCGGCTACGGAATCGACCCGAAAGTCGTCGATGACCTGGTTGATCAGATTGGGGAAGTCGTGAACGGCGGTGTGCAGCTGGCCATCGTGGTGGGCGGCGGAAACATCTTCCGCGGTCTTGCGGGATCGGCCGAGGGTATGGACCGCGCGCAGGCTGACTACATCGGCATGCTTGCAACCGTTATGAATGCGCTCGCGTTACAAGACGCATTCGAGCGTCGAGGTATCTATTCCCGCGTTCAGAGTGCCATCAACATGCAAGAGGTGTCGGAACCTTACATCCGTCGTCGTGCGCTGCGCCATATGGAAAAGGGGCGCGTGGTCATTTTGGCGGCGGGTACTGGTAACCCCTATTTCACTACCGACACCACGGCGGCACTGCGCGCGTGTGAGCTCGATGTCGATTGTCTGATGAAGGCGACGAAAGTCGACGGCGTCTACGATTCCGATCCGAAGAGCAATCCCGATGCGAAGAAATTCGATCGCATCAGTTACATGGACGTACTCAACCGCGGTCTGCATGTTATGGATGCTACGGCTACATCGCTGTGTATGGACAACAACATTCCTATGATTGTGTTCGATCTCACCGTTGCCGGCAACATTTCTCGCGCCCTCAAGGGTGAAAGCATCGGAACAACGGTAGAATAGGCGTCAAGCGCGTAAGAACCTTGTAAGAAACGCGCGGTTCGCGGTCGGTTTCGCATGCGACGCCGGAGCGGACGACCGTCTCGTCGCAAGCGGAACGAAAGGAACGGCTATGGTTGACGAAATTATGATGGATGCCGAAGAGCACATGCAGAAAACCCTCTCGTCGCTAAACGGCAATTTCTCGGCAGTACGCACTGGTCGTGCGAACGCCATGGTGCTCGATCGTATCCGAGTTGACTACTACGGCGTACCCACGCCAGTGAACCAGATGGCGGGTATCAAAACTCCCGACGCGCATATGCTGGTCATCGAACCGTGGGATAAGAGCGTGCTGAAAGCTATCGAACAGGCTATCTTGGCGAGCGACTTGGGTGTAACGCCCTCAAATGATGGTTCGGTCATTCGACTGCCGTTCCCAACGCTGACCGAAGAGCGTCGTCGTGATCTGGTGAAGCAGTGCAAGGGATACGCTGAGGATGCGCGTGTAGCCGTTCGTAACATGCGCCGCGATGCCAATTCCCGCATCGAAAAGCTCATGAAGGACGAGGGTCTTCCCGAAGACGATATGAAGCGCGCGCAAGCCGACGTTCAGAAGCTCACCGACAAGTATGTCGCCGAAATTGAAGAGGCTTTCAAGAAAAAGGAAGCCGAGGTCATGGAGATCTAGAGTTTCGGCGGTTTACAACCGCCGAAACAACTCGACGCTACGAAGCAATCTGTTCCGTTGATCTACGATCAACGGAACAGATCGACGCTACGAAGCGTTCGGGCACTCCATCTTGCCGCTCCAAGCGCTCGTCGTGTACCTTTGGTACACTTCCTCGCACTTTCACGGCAATCTGGAGCACCTGAAACGCTTCTCGCTGACGTTACGAACGACCTGGGAGCAGATAATCATTCAACGTTGTGAATGGTTGGTGTCTAGCTAACGATCTGGAGGGAATGAGTTCTCGCTGTGGACGTCTAGGACTCGCTGACGTTGTTTCCTTCTATCGCCTTGAGGTGGTGATGACGCTGTGAACAAACCGCTTGATTACATATTCCCGAATCCCCCGGTCGGGCTTAATCCAAAGGCACTTGACATAAGCGCCATCCCACAGCATGTTGCTGTCATCATGGACGGCAATGGCCGGTGGGCGAAGAAGCGTGCGCTGAATCGCTTGCGTGGACATAAGGCCGGCATCGAAGCGGTGCGCGAAACCATTCGGTGTGCATCCGATTTGGGGGTTCGCTATCTCACCATCTACTCGTTCTCGACAGAGAACTGGAAGCGACCTGAAGAAGAGGTCGTGGGTCTTATGGACTTGTTCGCCAAAACCATGCTCGCCGAAGTCGATGGCTTGCATGAAGAGCATGTGCGCGTGATGACTATCGGTGATATGTCTATGCTGCCTGCCGAAACGCGCGAGGCGTTTGACGATGCTTGGGAAAAAACAAAAAGCAACGATGGCATGACACTGGTGGTTGCGGTGAATTACGGCGCGCGTCAAGAGGTACTACATGCCGTGCAAGCATGTGCGCGTGATATAGCGCGCGAGTTTGCGGAAACAGGTAAGATGCCTGCCATCACCGAAGAACTGTTTGAGCGCGGGCTCTACACTGCAGGTATTCCCGACCCCGAGTTGCTTATTCGGACATCGGGCGAGATGCGAGTGTCGAACTTTTTGTTGTGGCAGATCGCGTACTCCGAATTCGTGTGTACCGATGTGCTCTGGCCCGACTTCGATCGCTACGAGTTGTTGCGGGCGCTACTCGAGTATCAACAAAGAGATCGGCGATTCGGGGCGGTGAAGTAGCATGAAGACAAAGGGGGATGATCGCAACACAGCGGCAAAGATCAAAAGCTATGCGTACGGCAAGACGCCCGATCGATTCAAGAACGCTTCGGATTTGCAGGTGCGGTTCCGCACGGGCTTCATCTACGTGGTGTTGTCGGTGGTGTGTTTGCTGGCGAGCGAATACACGACACTTATCTTGCTGGCGGTTACGGCTGGCGTGTGCGCTGGTGAATTTTTCTACATGTTGCGCAAGGATGCGAAGCTTCCAAACGAGATTCTAGGCATCGCAAGTGCGGTGCTGTATCCGATCGGCGTGTTTTTCTGTGGGCATAACGGAATTGCGATTGTTGCCATAGGCGAAATGATCGCGCTCCTGGTGTGGTATGTGTTCTATTCGCGGGCACGTATCGCCGACGTTAGCGTGAGCTTTTTCGGCTCGGCGTATTGTGGGCTGCTGCTGTGCGGCTTTATGGTGATTCGCATGTCCATTCCGGGCTTTTGGGGTGGCGTGCTGGCGCTGTGTGTGTTTGCTACCGTATGGGCGAATGACTCTTCAGCTTACCTCGTTGGCCGCAAGATCGGCAAGCACAAGATGGCCCCGCGTATCAGCCCGAAGAAGAGCTGGGAAGGGTTTGTTGCCGGGCTTATTGGCTCGATGGCTGCATGGTGTCTCTTTACGTTTATTCCTGGTGTCGTTATCAGTATTCCTCAAGCGCTTTGCTTTGGCCTGGCGTGTGGGTGCGCGGGCGTGCTGGGCGACTTCGCTGAAAGCCGCATTAAGCGCAATGCCGGATTCAAAGACTCTGGCACCATTATGCCCGGGCATGGCGGTCTGCTCGATCGCACCGACTCGCTGTTTTTAGTGTCTACGGTTGCTGCCGTTTTGCTCGTTTTGGGAGGGTGTATTCCCAACGTTTTCTAACCTCTAAAAGAAAAAAGCGCAGGACTTGACCCAAAACTGCCTCCAAAGTTGTCAGATTGGGTCTCGCGTTTCTGCGCCATGAATTGAAAGGACGAAGCTATGAGGCGCATCGCTGTTTTAGGATCAACCGGATCCATTGGTGTGCAGACGCTCGATGTGGTTCGTCAACATTCCGACAAGCTGCAAGTTGTCGCTTTGGCCGCTGGTACGCGTGCGGTCGATCTGCTTGCGCAAGCGCGTGAATTCAACGTGCGGCATTTGGCGATGGGTGACGTTAGCCTGCGCGATTCCGCCATTGCTGCAGACTTGCAGCAACAAACGTGTCCGTCGCCGACGACGGGCACATCATCGCTCGTAGATGCACTTGCCACCATCTCGCATGGGTCGCTTGGTTTTGGGGCCGATGCTGTGGTTGATCTGGTGAGGTTGCCTGAGGTTGACGTTGTGGTGAACGCGCTTGTGGGTGCGGCGGGCCTGAAGGCGAGTTATGAAACGCTGCGAGCAGGCAAGGTATTGGCCTTGGCCAATAAGGAATCTTTGGTGGTGGGAGGCGATCTCATCATGCCGTTAGCAGCACGGGTAGACGCCGCTCGTCGCGCTGCGGGAGTATCTCCTGCCGCAGGGCCAGCGGGGGCGCTCATGCCCATCGACTCAGAACATGGCGCTATCTACCAGTGCTTGCTCGGCGAAAACGCGCGCGAGGTGTCGCGGTTGTGGGTAACAGCTTCCGGTGGTCCGTTTCGAGGACGAACAAAAGCCGATCTTCGCGAAATCACGCCTGCTCAAGCGCTTGCGCATCCCACGTGGATCATGGGTGCGAAAATATCTATCGACTCATCGACGCTTATGAACAAAGGGCTTGAAGTTATCGAAGCGCATCATCTGTTCAACATGCCCTACGAGCGCATTTCGGTGGTGGTGCAACCACAAAGCGCCATTCATTCCATGGTGGAGTACACCGACGGCAGCGTGAAGGCTCATTTGGGTACTACCGACATGCGCATTCCTATCCAGTTTGCGCTGAGTTATCCCGATCGGTGGGACGCACCAGTTACACCCGTTGACTTCACGAAGCTTGGGCATCTTGACTTTGCGCCTGCTGACACCAACACATTTCGCTGTTTGGCGCTGGCACGTGCGGCGGGCGAGCGCGGCGGCACGCTGCCGTGTGTTCTGAATGCGGCGAACGAGGTTGCGGTGGCAGCCTTTTTGTCGCAGCAGGGAAGCTATCTTGGAATTGCCAAATGTGTGGAAGCTGTCATGGATGCTCACGAAGCGGGAGGCGGCGGTGGCGTGCAGCGTGTGGAGAGTATCGACCAGCTGTTGGAAATCGATGCCTGGGCGCGTGAGGTTGCGGCAGGCATGGTAAGATAACACGGTCGAAGCGCGAAGGATAGGCGAGGATTCCGCATGAACAAGTTGGCAACCCTTGAACCCCAAATCAAGCTGTCCATCGTTTCTATCGGAGAAGATGGCGACAAGGTTATGTTCGGTCCAGGTGTGGCTGAACTTTGTCGGGGCGTGCGCGACCTTGGGTCGCTGAATGCTGCCGCGAAGAGCATGCGTATGGCGTACAGCAAGGCCTGGCGTATTATGGGCGAAACCGAAGAAGCGCTTGGTATGCCGCTTATCATTCGCGATGGTGCGCGCGGCAGCGTGCTTACTGATGATGGCACTACGCTGCTTGACGCTTATGACAGCTTGAAGGCGGATCTACATCGTTATGCGGCTCTGAAGTACGCGGAGGCTGTTGCCGACTGACAGGTGGCGCGAACAAGCTTGCGATCGCTTGCGTGATCGCGCGTTGGGGCGAACCGCATAGAACGCGGTCGCCCTCTTTTTTGCAGATTGATATGACTGCGCTTGGTAGTAGTTCACAACGTGAGCTAACGTGAACAAGGGCGGTAGATGAACTGGGTTATGGAGAAGTCTCATCCAACTCATCCATCATCATTCTTGAATGAGCATTCTTGTTACCAGGCATAATGCAACACCTCATCCATTTTGCATGAGGAAAAAAGTTCAAAAAATCGTGAATTTCATCCACGCTGCGGATGGTGCGCACCATGTTTTCTTCATAAGATGCGCACAACAAAACAGCTACAAACGAGCAATAAGAGCGCGCTCGAGCCGCACTCAGGCGGCTGCGAGCCTGCGCGCCATTCCAGAATTGAAGAAGGGGGAGGAACCATATGCCGGAAGAGCAAATGCGATCGGTTCCGATGATGCAATCCCAACATCAGACAGAAGAAGACAACGGCTTCGCTGACCCAGCTGCGAACGATATGGCGGAAATCGCCGAGCAGGAGGCGCAGCCGCAACCTGAGCTCACGTTTGATCAAAAGCTCGACAAGTTGGGCTACACCGTCACTCGTCAACCACTCGATCGCGAGCTGCTGTATAAAACGCTCGTGTTCTGTCTCGAAGAGCGTCCTTTAAACGTGATCGAGCAGGAAATGGCCACCTATCCCGAATTCGCAAGCTGTACCACCAACCAGTACTACCTCATCACGAAGCTGGTGGGTGCGTATGGTCTCGAACTTATCGAGAAGGACGTCGACGGCAACGTAGTTACACCGGAGCAGAAGGTGGGTCTGACCGAGGACGAGGAAGACGATCTGGTTTCAAGCTTTCACTACAAGACCACCGAGATAGGTCGTGCTTTCGTAGAGGAATACAGCCCAAAGGCGCGTCTTGTGCAGATGCTTCAGCTTAACCCTGAGCGCACGGAAACGTACGTTGATGTGCTCGAATTCGTGCACGCCCAGCCGCGCACATATGCAGATATTCAAAAGTTGCTGGCTGGTCGCCCGGCGCTACAGACCGTCATTGACGGCCATGTGGAAACCATGCAGCCGAGCGTATTTGTTGACAAGCTTGAGCGCGCTGGCGCTCTAGTTTGGAAAGAGGGCTGGACCCTTACGGAAGAGGGGGTCGAGTTTCTCGAGGAAATGAAGGCGGACGAGTAGGTAAAAGTAGGAGGAAAGGAAGAAAGATGTCAGAAGCAACGTTGACACGTCGTAGTTTCGTGAAAGCGTCTGCACTCGCAGGTGCTGCCGCGGCTATCGGCGCTTCGATGTCTGGCTGCATGAAGGACGATGGTGGCTCCACCGGTGGCACCACGTCTTCTGCGAGTGACAGCAAAGAGGGTCTGACCAAGATGTACACCTCTTGCCACGGCTGCATTCAGATGTGCCCTGTTGTCGCATATCTGAAGGATGGCGTGGTGGTCAAGCTCGAGGGCGACAAGCGTGCCCCGGTTTCCCGTGGTTCGCTGTGCATCAAGGGCTTAAACCAGCTGCACACCATGTACAGCCCTCGTCGTATCCTGCACCCGATGAAGCATGTCGAGCGCGGCACCAACGACTGGGAGCAGATCTCCTGGGATGAGGCTATCGACTTGGCTTCCCAGCAGATCGTTGACGCTATTGACAAGTATGGCAACTATGCGTTCTTCGCTAGCGTAGGCGGCGGCGGTGCTTATTCGTTCATGGAAGCCATGACGCTTCCCATGGCGTTCGGTTCCCCCACCGTGTTCGAGCCGGGCTGCGCGCAGTGCTACCTGCCCCGTTGGTCCATGTCGAAGCTCTTCTACGGCGGCGACGACCAGTCCGTGGCTGACAACGCCGTCCAGGAGATCTTCCGCACGGGCGACGACAACAAGACCGAAATGGTTGTCATCTGGGGTGCTCAGCCGTCCGTCTCTGAGACCGCAGAATCTGGTCGTGGCATGGCTGAACTGAAGGCCAAGGGCGTTAAGACTGTCGTTGTTGACCCGAACTTTAGCCCCGACGCTGTGAAGGCCGATGTGTGGCTGCCCGTTCGTCCCGGCACCGACACCAAGTTGTTGCTGTGCTGGTTCCGCTACATCTTCGAAAACGAGAAGTACGACGCTGAGTTCACCAAGTACTGGACGAACCTGCCGTTCCTCATCGACATGGACGAGACGAGCGAGAACTACAAGCTGCCCGTAAAGGCCACCGACGTCATCGAGGGCTATGAGCCGCCGGCTGAGATGCCTGCGAACACGCCGGTGTACGTGTGCTACGACCTGAAGACCAACTCGGTGCAGCCCTTCGAGTACAGCCTGCCCGAGGACTCCAAGGTTGACCCCGAGATCTTCTGGGCTGGCGACTTCAATGGCAAGGCCTACAAGACCGCTGGTCAGATCTACAAGGAGACGGCTGACCCCTGGACGCTCGAGGCAACTGCCGAGGATTGCTGGCTGCAGGCTGACAAGATTGAGGAAGCCATCAATATCTACTGTGACAACTGGGGCGGCATCGTCAATGGTGTTGCTTCCGACATGACCGAGTCGGCTTCTCAGGTGCCGCTGGGCTGCATGGGTCTCGACTCTATCATGGGCCGCATCAACAAGCCGGGTGTCACCATGACGAAGAAGAAGGCTGGCGTGTTTGGTGCCAACGGCGGCGACGCTGCTCCCACCCGTCCCGTCACCTTCAACAACGGCTTCGACGGCATGTTCTCTGCCATGTACGGTATCGGTGCTGTGGTTGGCGCTTCCGACGCCGAGAACGAGGCGTGGGCCAAGGGTGAGGAAACCCCCTATGGCAAGGCTGATGTGTCGCAGCAAGAGCTGGCAAACCAGCTGCTCATCGACCGTCTGGGTATGAAGGACCACAAGGGTCTGTACGCGTGGTGCCACAGCCACATTCCCACGGTGCGCGATGCTATCGAGACCGGCGAGCCGTTCAAGCCGCGTGTGTGGTTCGACATGTCCGGCAACAAGCTGGCCGTGTTGGGCAACGCCGAGTCGTGGTACAAGGTGTTCCCTGAGGTCGACTTCGTCATTGGTCAGTACCCGATGCTCACCTCGTTCCACATTGAGGCTGCCGACCTGGTGTTCCCGCTGCGTGAGTGGCTGGAAGAGCCCATGGTGAACATGACGCAGCTTGACACCCAGTGGCTGCAGAACGAATGCGTGCACATCGGCGAAACCGTGTCGCACTCCATTCCGGCCGCTCAGGTTGTGGCTGCGTGTGCTGAGAAGTGGGGTGGCGAAATCCCGAACGGCTTGAAGCCGGGTCTGCTTGCCACACCGACCGAGGGTGCCATCAAGGATGCGCTCGTCGAGCAGTTCGGTGCCAAGGACTGGGAAGACCTGTCCACCAACACCGAGCAGTATACGCCGCTCGTCACGCCGGATTACTTCAGCTACGACAACCATCTGGTCATCTGTGATGACGGTCTGCCGGCTGGTTTCGGTACTGAGTCCCGCAAGATTGAGACGTACTGCCAGATCCTGCTGAAGACGGCCCGTACCGGCTATCCGTTCTGCTACCCGAAGCCGCAGGAAGCCTGTGCCGACTACAGCCCCATCTGTGTGCCCATCGAACCCGCAGAAAGCCCAATCGGCGACACCGAGTACCCCTACGTGCTCACCTCGGGTCGCGTGCCGTACTTCCATCATGGCACGATGCGTCACGCTGCGTTCAGCCGTGAGCTGTTCCCCTGTGCCGAGATTCGCATCAATCCGGCAACCGCCAAGGAGCTGGGTATCGAGCACATGGACTGGGTTAAGGTTACCAGCCGCCGCTCCGAAACGCATGCGCGCGCGTACCTCACCGAGGGCGTGCATCCCAACACGGTGTGGATGGAGCGCTTCTGGAATCCCGAGTGCTACGACGCCTCGCAGTCCGAGATCACCGGTGGTTGGCGTGAGTGCAACGTCAACGTGCTCACCAAGAATGACGCCCCGTTCAACGAGGTGTACGGTTCCTACACGAACCGCGGCTTCACGGTGAATATCGAGAAGTCCGAGCGCCCGGCCAACATCTGGATCGAGCCCGAGGAGTTCGCACCGTTCCTGCCGACTGAGGAAATGCTCGCTGAAGCTCAGACTGAGGATGTGTTCTAATGAAAAATTGCCTTGTTATCGATCTGGATCGCTGCAGCGGCTGCGACGGCTGCATCGCCGCTTGCAAGCATGAGAACTCCGTTGACCTGGGCGTGTACTACAACCGCGTTCCGGCCATCGGTCCGACCGGCACCTTCCCGGATATCGAAATGTACTGGCGCCCTATGCAGTGCCAGCAGTGTGTCAACCCGGGCTGTATTGAGGTGTGCCCCACTGGTGCGAGCTACCGCGATGAGGAAACCGGTGTGGTGTTGGTAAACGCCGACGAGTGCATCGGCTGCGAAACCTGCATCAGCGGCTGCCCGTACAATGTGCGTACGCTGAACCCGAACACCAACGTTGTGGAGAAGTGCACCCTGTGCTTCCAGCGTCGCAACGACGCTGATGGCTGGGAGCCGGCTTGTGTGCACAACTGCTGCACGGGCGCCCGTTACTTCGGCGACCTGGACGATCCCGAGAGCTCCGCTTCGAAGGCCATTGCTGCGGCTGGTGAAGAGAACTGCTATCATCTGCCCGACGAGAATGGTTTGGAGCCCTCCACGGTGTACATTCTGTCCTACGCTAAGTGGCAGGAAGGTCTTGACGACATCACCACCACGCGCTACGAGAAGTAGCGAGCCGGAAAACGGCAGAAAGGCGGCGTTGCAGGGCGCATGCGCACGGGCGCGCCGCCTGATATCCTCGGTATTCGAAGCTTCGTTTGAGGCTTCGGATACCGAGGCGCGAGGGCTTCCCTGGCGAGCATCCCTCCACGTTGGCTTGCCAGGGGAGTTTTCGCATATGTTGAGGATAATGCGTACTGATGCTGAGAGGTGACCGTATGGCAGACGAAGCAAACATCGAAGAAAAGCAGAAAACCCCCGTCGCCGAGGATCAGGTTGATTTCGCGCAAGACGAGACAACTGCCCAGATGATCGAGGCGCTGGAAGGGCGTGCGGCGTTCTACGATCTGCTCGCCTCCATTTATTTCAGGCCGCTCACACAGGAGCAGATAGAAAACATTGCCGCCATGGACTTATCCGTGTATGCCGACGTAAACGAGCAGTTCGCTGACGGATTGAATGATATCACCCGATATTTGCGCAAGCGCAACACCGGCACGCGTCAAGAGCTAGCAGTCGATTTCACTACGTCATTCGGTGGTGCAGCTTCGTGGAAGGGTATGTATGCCACGCCCTACGAATCGTGCTTCACCAGCGAAGAAGGCTTCATGTTCCAGGAGTCGTATCACGAGGTGTATCAGCTGTTCAAGCAGAATGGCGTTGGGCGTGCCGAGGGCTACGACTACCCCGACGATCACTTGTCGTTTATGTTTGAGTTTTTGGTCATCATGTCAAACCGTACGGTTACCGCGTTGCGCGAGGGTGATCGTGCAACGGCGCTTGAGAATGTGAAGATCTCGCAGGACTTCCTGCAGGCGCATGTGCTGTCGTGGTTCGATTTGTTGGTTGAACGCGCGACTCTGCTGCAGAAGACCCGCTTCTATCGCGGCATCCTCAAAATCAGCAAGGGGTTTTTCCTGTTCGATGCGGACGTGCTCGACGAGCTCCGTGCCGAATTGGAAGAAAACTAGCGAATTGTATGGAGAGAGAAACAGGGGGTTCAGATGACGTTCGCAATCATCCTCGCATGCACGGTTGCCGCATGCTTCGCGCTGCGCAACCCCATCAAAAAATGGCCGATGCTGTTCTATGCGCTAGCCGTCATCATCGACCTGGTGTATGTGGTGGGTTCGTTCTACGAGCTGCCGCGTGCCGTATGGATCGTGTTGTTTACGCTCATTCAAAAATGCACGCTGTCGCTGGCAATTTTTATCGTCGTCATGTACGTGGGTGTGTTTGCCAAGGGCTCGAAACCATACATGTGGCTGAAGGGTATTCGTGCTGAGCTATCCATTATCGCGTGGATTCTGTCGCTTGGTCATATGGTAGTGTACCTGATGTCGTATGTGCCGCGCATCTTCGGCGGTGGCATCATCAAAGGGAACGTCATGTTCGCCTTCGTGCTGGCGGTGGTGCTGTTTGTGCTGCTTATCGTGTTGGGCGTTACGTCGTTCAACTTCGTGAAGAAACGCATGGACAACGATTCGTGGGTGAAGCTGCAAAAGCTTGCGTACCTGTTCTATGCGTTGGTGTACATCCATTTGCTGGCGATGTTGCTTCCTGCAGCGTTGCATGGCGGCATTCAGGCGGGTATTACCACGGGTGTGTATTCGGTTGTGTTCATTGCTTATGCCGTTTTACGTGTGTACCGCGCACTTGCCGACAAGCGCGCTGGCATTGTTGATTAGACACAGTAAGAAAGATAGCTTCTCGACGCCCGGGCGCTCGCTCGGGCGTCGTTGCGATTTGGGTTGTTGGAGCTGTAAGAAGAGGGAGTGATATCAGAGAATGCGGATACCGCCACTTCATTGACAGCCCCCTGTCATTTTGACCCCTGTCACGTGCTCTTACTCTTGTGTCTCCTGCTGTCCCTGATTGTGCTGATAGTGCGACTTCATATGTGGGGTGTTTCTGCCTGAGCTGCGGGGAACTGGTGGTAGAATGATCGCACGTGTTGCGGAGGGGAGATCATGGAAAAGCTTAGCGGGTTCGTGAAGCGCCTCGTTCAGGTGTGTCCGGCGCTGCCGTTTATGGCGTTCGCTATGTGGCAAGCGTGGTTCTTTGTGCTGTTCAGCGGTTCGGTGTGGCTCTCTGACACCGAGGTCAATGGCTCGAACATTTCGTCGCTGTTTATCTGTTCGAGCGGCGCGACGGGGTTGATCATGCTTGCGATTGCGCTGTTGCCCACCAGTTTGCGCGACCGGTTCGTTGACCCGCCCTGGGTGGTTGGAGGCGCGGCTGTTACGGCATTCGGATGCTTTGCCATTATCGCCATCGGGCCGTACTATCTTCTACCCATGCTCGACTACGAAGTTATCCGCCCGCTGTTCTATCTGTCGGGGGTGGTGAGCGGCATTGGTATGGCTCCAGTGCTGCTGCGGTGTGGTCGGCTGTATGCAGAACTACCCCCCCGACGAGTGGTTTTCTATGTGGCGTGCTCGCATTTGGTTGCCGCATGCGCGTACTTCGTCATTATTGGCTCTCCTACCTGGGCGCCGGTTGCGGGCGGTCCATCTTTGTGCGGCATCCTGTTTTTCGTACTGCTGCCGCTTGCGGCGGGTTTGCTGGCTGTTATGCCGACCAACTCGTTCGAGCTAGCTGCAGGCGATGAAGAACACCCGCGCGGCGCTGATGGGCAGTCGGTGTCGTTCGAAGCGCTTCCGAAAACGTTTATCAAGCTGGTTGTGGTGGTGTTTGTTTTCTCGGTGACGCTGGTATCTATTCATGCCGTGGCTGTGCAGTCTTCTCCCATTGGGGAAACGCTCGATCGTACGCGGGTGGTTATGCTGCTGCATATGGTATTAGCGACGGCGTTTGTGTGCATGGCGGTTGGCATGAACATGGAGGCGTTGAACTTAGGGAAGGCCTATTCGGCCATTATGGTGCTGGCGGTGATGGTGGTTGCGGTTCTACCTGCTCTCAACATCCCCAACGCCAAGGTTGCACAGGTAGCGGTGCTTGTTTCGTTTTTGTTTGAGTTTCTGTTGTGGTGCATCGTGTCGTTCGTGCTGTACCAAAAGCGCTATTCGCCCACCATGGTGTTCGGCTGGGCATATGGTGCATACCTGATGGGCAACAGCTTGGGATGGGCATTGGGTGCTTACGAGCTGAGCCGTTTCGCGGGTGCCCCGAACGAGTTTGTTATCTACATTGTGTTGGCGGTGGTGGTGCTCGCCGTTGCGTTCTTCATGTATTCCGAGAAGGATTTCGAGGCGTTGTTCGAGCCCGAAAGCGAGGAAGAGTCTCCCATTCAAGAGCTGCTCGCCGAAGAATTGGTAACACCGCAGGTGGTGGTCGTGCAGGAGGCTCCGGTGCGCAAGCGGTTTGCGGAGGTTATCGATACGTTGGCGCAGGGCTTCGGGCTGTCGGCGCGAGAAACCGACGTGTTTCAGTGTTTGGCTATGGGTTACGACGTTTCCGCTACGGCCGAGCGCTTGCAGGTGTCGAAGAACACCGTACGTACGCACACTCGCAACGTGTATGCGAAACTGGGCGTGCATTCCCGGCAAGAGCTGATAGACCTGGTAGACACCGAAAAACACAAGGACGAATAGCGGGGAAGTTGCACAGCGTGGTTGCCGCCAGTTTCACCCGAGTCAAAACCACGTGCGCTTCGTTATGTGAAGAGGCCGCCACTTCGGCAGCCTCTTCACGTTGATGGCTGGGAGATTCCTTCGTATCCAGCCACGTTGTCAAAGCGCCTGACGTGCGCTTATTGCACCCCAGGAATAGAGGGAATGGTGGCAAATCCTGCTTCCAGTTCCTTGTCGGTGGGGATATGGTCGCTCATTATGCCCTTGTTGAAGGCGTCGTAGGCGTACATGTCGAAGTAGCCCGTTCCCGTGAGACCGAACAAGATTACTTTCTCTTCGCCGGTTTCAGCACACTTCTTCGCTTCTTCTATAGCAACATAGATAGCGTGGGCACTCTCGGGTGCGGGCAGAATGGTTTCCAGGCGTGCGAACTCTTCGGCAGCGGTAAACACGTCGGTTTGGCGCACGGCGCGGGCGTCCAGATAGCCGTCGTGCTTCAGCTTGGAAATGATCGGACTCATGCCGTGGTAGCGCAGACCGCCTGCGTGATCGGGGCTAGGCAAGAATCCGTTGCCCAGGGTGTACATTTTCACCAAAGGGCAGGTGCGGCCGGTGTCGGCGTAGTCGTAGGCGTACTTGCCGCGGGAAAGGCTCGGGCAGCTAGCGGGCTCAACGGCAATGAATTCGGTGTTGGGGTGAGTACCGTTGAGTTTGTCGCGCATGAAAGGAGCAATAAGGCCGGCTAAGTTGGAGCCGCCGCCCGCGCAACCGATGACCACATCGGGGTATTCGCCCAGCTCTTCCATGGCGGTATAGCTTTCCAGGCCGATGATGGATTGATGCAAGCAAACCTGGTTCAGCACGCTGCCCAACTGATAGCGGCCCTTGTTTCCGGGAATGTTCAAGGCGCGCTCCACGGCTTCGGAGATGGCGGTACCGAGCGACCCGGTGGAATCGGGATTTTCCTCCAGCATGCGGCGCCCCACCTCGGTGGTGTTAGAGGGCGAAGGGGTCACGGTGGCATCGAAGGTTTCCATGATGTTGCGGCGGAAAGGTTTTTGCTCGTAGGAACACTTCACCATGAATACATCTAGGTTGAGTCCGTAGTGCGCGGCCGCCTCGGCGAGGGCGGTGCCCCATTGGCCGGCACCGGTTTCCGTGGTGATGTTGGTGAGATCCTGTTCCTTGGCGTAGTAAGCTTGGGCTAGTGCCGAGTTCAACTTGTGTGACCCCGAAGTGTTGTTACCTTCAAACTTGTAGTAGATTTTCGCAGGAGTGCCCAGCGCCTGCTCCAAATTGTAGGCACGACACAAAGGCGACGGGCGGTACACCTTATACATTTCGCGCACACCCTCGGGGATGTCAATGTAGGCGGTGTGGTCATCCAGCTCTTGGGCCACCAATGCGTCACAGAACACTGGTGCGATGTTGGCGGGTTCGGCCACCTTGCCGTTCGGCAGGCGCATGGGCTCGGGTGGCTCGGTCATATCTGCGCGCAGGTTGTACCATTGGGTGGGAATTTGGTCCTCGCGCAGGTACAGGCGGTAGGGCGCATTAGCGGTGTCAGTCATGACGGTTCCTTTCGACTCGGCCGTGCAAGGCGGCATTTGCGGGTTCGCATCGCGGGTTTTTGCGGTGCTGTTTAAAAGGTCTTTCTTGGCCTGCGTTCGCGCCGCGCTTTCCCCGACACGAAAAAGCCCCTCGGATTATCGAGGGGCTTCAAAGCATGCACAAGGAAAGCTACCGATAATCCGACCTATATTCGCTTGTACCACCACCACGCGCTAGCGCAGAGCGCTGCCTGAGCAGTTACCCCGCGCGTGTATGCAATATGGTCGAACAAGCTTTTCTCCTGTCGGTTTATCGGACGCGCCCAACTATAGCAGACTTGCCGCTTTTGCCAACCGTCTTTTTTGCAAGCGGAACGAGCGAAGCACGCTGCTTCGATGCCGCTGCCTAGACCCTGCTGCCTGAACACAATCGCGCATTTCGTAGAAAAAGTGGCGTTGAGAGGGCGCTCTGGATTCTCAACGATACGTTTCGGTGAAAACAGCCAAGAGAGCCTACCAAAGAAGAGTGGATAATCCTCTCTGTGTTTGAGAGCAGTCTACTCAACAAGGTATCCCACCCCCGCATCTTCCCGCAGATCACAGGCTAGCTTCTCAGTGTTGATTGACTCTTTAGCGTAGAACTATCGTGCAACTCGTTCGCTCTTACATATGACGTGCTTACCGCTGAAGGCTACACCCCAGCGGACAGTGCCGGCTGCGCCGATAAAAGCACTTGATTCATAGACTTGTTGTTCGATTTGTGCAAGAGCTGCTTGCGCCAACGCAGGCAAATTGGTTGCCTCGGAGCTTTTGGGGGCGGCCCATTTAGCTTCGATAGTTATAAGGGGGTCGCGATCGGGGCTGATCGGTTGCACGCGCACATCAAATCGACCGTGCCCAGCCTCGCGATTGGACACGGGGTCTTCGTAGCCGCTCATTCCAAATAACAGTCCCAGTAAAAGCGTATGGTACGGCGCTTCATGATATAGGTCATGGTAGCTGGCATTGTCTTTCAGAATACACTCGAGTTCTTTAGCAACAACGTCGTCTTTACACTCCGTAAGGGCGCGGTGGAGCTGACCCAAACGCTCGCGATCTCCTGCTATGGAAGAGAATCGTTCGATGATGTCGCTGCGAAAAAGGTGAGCTACCTCACGGTTCGGGATGCGCAGAACTCGCGAAAGACTGATGTTGTTTGGAAGCTTGGTGTCGTTGGTGGTCAGGTATCCTGCAAGATACAGCATTGACCATACGGCTTCAGGGCGAATACCGAGATCAGGGAAGACAATGCTCGTGTCGATAGCCTTGTCGAGAGTTCCATCAGGTTGCATAAGTGTGTAGAGTTCGCTCATCGTTTTGTCGTCGGTATCGTGTACGAGGCTCGTGAGGATGTCGTTCCGGGAGGTGTTTCCCCAGTAGACATCGGCGGTACATTGGCTATTGAAGTAGTTTAGTGCGCTCCAAGGGTTGTAGACGTCTACATTGCCAAAGCGGTATCCGTCATACCAGGCGCGCGCCTCGGCCATGCCATCTGTCTGGTTCCGATAGGAGGCGAGGGTATCAATTTCCATCTGTGTGAACCCGTAGCGTTCGTCTGATGCCACGGAGAGCGACGTATTCACGATGAGATTGTTTAAATCGGAGAAAATGGATTCTTTGGAAATGCGTTGTACGCCAGTGAGCACGCCCACAGCTAAAGCGGCGTTGTCTTTCAGTGCTCCGGTGAGCCATCGCTTGAGGAAGGCAACCACCTCATCGTAGTAGCCGTAGGTGTAGCCTGTCATTACGGGTGCGTCGTACTCGTCGATAAGCACCACAACCTGGGTTCCGTGATGCTTGTGCAGAAGTTCGCATAGGGTAAGCAGCGAGCGACTCCAGACTCCCTGTGAAGCGTTGCGGCTTGCCACCTGGAGAAACAGCTCCTGATCTCGCTCGGAAAGAACATCGCTTACGGCTAGATAGTTATGCCGCTCGTACTCGGCGGCAATGTTTGCCTGAATGCTCTCCAGTGTTTCATCCCATTCGCTTCCTTTGGTGTTTCCGAACGAAAGGCGCACAACGGGATAGGCTCCGTGGTGCTCGCGATAGCGCCCGTCCTCTGCATCCCAGATGGCCAGGCCCTGAAAAAGCTCCGTGGTGTCGGTGACGCCCGGAATGCTGGGAATTGTTGTCTCGAAAAACGCTTGCAGCATACTCAAGTTGAGCGACTTGCCGAAACGGCGAGGTCGACAGAAGAGCAGGGACGCTCCTGGCGTTGCTAGTACATCGGCGATCAAGAGCGACTTATCTACAAATACGTAGTTCTTAAGAACCGTACGGAAGTCGCTGACCCCGATGGGTAGCGCTTTGCGCCCGGCCAAGTCGGATAGGCGTACGTCGCCCCTACGGTAGATGCCGCTCTCATAGGTGCCTTGGGCCATGGCGCATCCTTTCCTTTATCGTTGAATCCTTCCGATTATACCGTACTGAACAAAGGGCAGTGCCTTGTGCCGCTAAGTGTCAATCAGCACGAAACACGCGAAACACGCTGCTTCGATGCCGCTGTCTGAACCCTGCCGTATGAACACAGGAGCGAAGCGCTTTTTCACGCCACTTTTTTCTCGAAATGCGCGATTGAGCAAAGTTAGCCGTGGCTTCGGGAGCTTTTTTTACGAAATGTACGATTTGGCGGAGTCGGTAAAGCTCGTCGAAGTTTCAGAAAAAACAGCGGTTGCCTCTGATCAGGGAAAACGTAAGAGCAGTCTCAAGAAGTGAAGAGTAATGCTCGTTTCCTACCTATTTTTATCGCTTCACGTCGCGCATTTCGTAAAAAAAGTGGCCGAAGCCACGGCTAACTTTGCTCAATCGCGCATTTCGAGAAAAAAGTGGCAGCAGAGGTGGCTAACTCTGCTCAGTGAGTCTTTACATGCAACATTATTCACAATTGACAATAATTCTAAATAAGACTATTCTGATTTCAGCATGAAAGACGGTCGGGAGGGGACGGACAAAACGCTGGTTGCCTCGCGAGCTTTTGTTGCGTTGGCTGCGCCACAAAGCGTACGTTGGTCACGCCATATGGCGCGCGTTTTGTTACGATGCCGAACGTAGCCGTCTTTCTGAGGGAAGCACTGATTAAGACCGTCTTGTCCTGGGTTTGTGGATTGGATGGCTGAGGGCCAAAAACCGAATGCGTGTGTGCGTGTGAAAATGAGGTTTGAGAATCTCAAACACCGTCCCACAAACGTAGGGTTGGCGGAGGTAATCGGTGTTTCTAGGGGGCACATGTCTCCCTTTGATGTTGAGTTGGAAACCACAAGGAAGGGAAACCGATGAAGAAGTTGCGCGTGATGTTAGCGACGGGATGCGCCGTCGCGATGGTGGGGTCGTTTGCGCTGTTTGGCTGCTCGTCGAATGAGGCGGCCGAGGAACAGCCCGCCTCGAACCAAGCTGCTGAGCAGACTGCTGCCGAGCCTACCGAACAGGTTGAGCTGCAGGTGTTCGCCGCCAATTCCCTGAAGAAGGCAATGCCCGAGGCTATGGCGCTCTACACCGAAGCTCACCCCGAAGTAACCTTCGCTGATGCTCAGTACCTGTCATCTGGTGACTTAAATGCCGAACTTGAAGGCGGCGCATATGCTGACATCCTCATTTCCGCCTCAAAGGCCAAGATGCAAGACGCTATCGACGCTGATCTGGCCGATGGCGATACCATGAGCACTATGTTCATGAACGATCTGGTTATCGTTGCTGCTGAAGGTTCCGAGTTGGCTGAGCAGTATGGTGCCGATCAGAACTTCACGCTTGAACAAGCCGGTTCGGGCGATTATACGGTTGCTATTGGCGATGACTCCGTGCCTGCTGGCAATTATGCCAACCAGGCGCTGTCCACGATTGGCAGCTTCAACGCTGCTGACGGCAAAACAGGGGCTGACACGAACGGCAAGGCGGGTGACGCCGACGGTTACGCTGACACGCCACTTGCCGGCAAGGTGAATTTGCAGGCGAAAGTGGGCGACGTTGCTGCTCAGGTGTCGTCGGGTTCCGTTGACCTGGGATTTGTGTACACCTCTGACGTGTATAGCAACGATGGACTGGTCGTGATCGGTGTTGTTCCTGCCGACACCCACAAAGACATCGTGTATCCCGGTGCAGTGACCACGCAGTCTGAACACGTTGATGCCGCAAAGGCGTTCATGGAGTGGTGCGCGACCGATCCCGCCGCCATTGCCGTATGGCAGGAGTGGGGCTTCGCACTGGCGTAAGCCGTTACTGTTGATGGCTCGGTGCGGTGCGCAGCAGTGCGTGCTGGCCGCAAGGGAAGGGGCGAGCTGCTATTCGATGCAAGCTCGTCCCTTCATGTTTCATAGAGTATAATTCTGCGCGAGAATAAACAGTGCCGCTTGCGCTGTGCTTGGCGGGCGGCTGGGGCAGGGGGACTGTTATGACGTTTGGCTTCGGGCAGCGCTATGCTGTGCGCGTTGCGATTTCGCACAGCAACGTTCACTGCGCGGCTGTTTGCGAAGGTGCGTACGATAGTGCGTATGCGATGGTGCCGCGTCGCACCGCTGTCGCGCTCGTGCGCGCTCTGGTGGCGTTTATACTGGTAGCATCGTTTGCGTTGTCGTTTGCTGCGCCCGCATCGGCGATGGCTGCCGAAGGGAGCGAAGGCAACCAGGCAGCGGAGACTGCGCCAGACGCTTCCGAGCAAGGCGCGCTTGCTAACGTGCTCACCGACGGCGAGTCGGCATCAATCGAAGGGGTGCGGTTCGGCCTGGTGGGGTTTTCCCGAGCTGAAGTGGGAACGAACACTCCTGTTGACGGCCAGTACCGGGGCTACCGCTACTTCACCGCTGCCGAGCCGGGTGAATTGGTGGTCATCGACGCATCGGAGTATTGTGTGGCGTACGTATCGGATCGCGTGGCGGAAACCGTGGGGTTCGACATCAATAACACTGACGATCAGGCGGCGTTCAAGGCGATGATGGTTGCGCTCGACACGAAGGCGAACAAGGGCGGCAGCTCGCTTAATGCCGCGTCTGAATGGCATTTCACGAACGAAACCTCGTATACGGTTGGTGGCGTGCAGTTCCTCTTTGACGAGCAGGTGAAAGAAAACCAGTACTATGCCTGCGTCATCGGTGAAGATGGCAGCGACGTTACGAGCGCAGATAATCCGAGCCATATTAAGCTAACTCACGCAACACTGGCCGAATTTGCGCCTGTCGATGCCGTGTCAGTTCAGGAGGAAGCGACGGGTTGGCAGGCGTTCGTCGAGTTTTTGCAGCGCGTCGATTTAAGTCCTTTGTGGGTGACGCTGAAAACTACGCTTACGGCTATCGTGTTCATTTTCGTGCTGGGGTTGGCGGCAGCCTATTTCAGCTTACGAATTCCATCTCGTGCGCAAGATTTAGCCGACTCTATCTTCACCATTCCCATGGTGCTGCCACCCACTGTGTGTGGCTTTTTATTGCTGCTCGCGTTCGGGCGCAACACGGCGTTAGGGCAGTGGTTCATCGACATCGGCTTCCCGCTGGTGTTCAGTTGGCCGGCCACCGTTATCGCCGCCGTGGTGGTGGCGTTTCCGCTGATGTATCGCAACGCGCGTGGTGCATTCGAGAGCATCGACGCAAACATGCTTGATGCGGCGCGTACACTAGGGTGGAGTAACGCGCGCATCTTTTTCAAGCTTATGTTGCCGCTGTCGTGGAGTTCGATTGCGGCGGGTACGGTGCTGTCGTTCGCTCGCGCATTAGGTGAGTTCGGTGCCACCATGTTCCTAGCGGGCAACTACCTGGGCGTGACACGTACTATTCCCATCGCCATCTACTTCGAATGGATGAACGGCAATACCGACGTGGCCATTTTTTGGACGGTCATCATCATGATCTTTAGCTTCGTGGTGATTCTCTTCATTAATTTGTGGAGTAGACATACCACCAAGTACCGCAGGAGGGTTGAGGAATGAGCCTTGAGGTTTCCATTAAGAAGCGCTTCTCGGGATTCAAGCTTGATGTCAACTTTCAAGCCGGCAGTGAAACGTTGGGGTTTCTTGGTGCGTCGGGGTGCGGCAAGAGTTTGACTATGCGTTGTATTGCTGGTATTGAAACACCCGATGAAGGGCGTATCGTGGTGAACGATCAGGTGTTCTTCGAACGCGAGGCCGGCAAGAAACCACGTGTGAACCTAACCCCCCAAGAACGCAAGACTGCACTGCTGTTCCAAAACTACATGCTGTTTCCGAACTTGACGGTGGAACAAAACGTGGCGGCCGGCATTCCCAAAAGCGAGTCGGCCGATACGCGTATGCGTATGGTCAGCGAACAGCTGCGCCGATTTGGCCTGGTGGGGCTTGAGAAGCGCTATCCTGCCCAGTTGTCGGGCGGGCAGCAACAGCGTGTGGCACTGGCGCGCATGCTAGCCGCACGCCCGGGAATCCTGATGCTGGACGAGCCGTTCTCGGCGCTCGACGCGCATTTGAAAAGCTCGCTTGAGCAGAACCTGATCGGGCTGTTTGAAGAGTTTAACGGTACCATTTTGTACGTGAGTCACGACATCGATGAGGCATTTCGCTTCTGCGATCGCATCGCCGTGGTGGAAGCGGGACACATCAGCGAGATCGGGCCGAAGCACGACATTGTGAGCAACCCAGAAAGTCTCGCGGCAATTAAGCTGTCGGGATGCAAGAACACCACGCCGGCCGAATACGTGAGCGACCACGAGGTGTGTCTGCCTGAATGGGGAATCCGGCTTTCGACCGAGCAGATAGTTCCACGCAATGTGCGCTACTTCGGCGTGCGCGCGTTCCATCTGCGGAAGGCTCGCGAAATGGGCCCGAACGTGTTTCGCATGCGCGCAGACCGGGTAAGCGATTCGCGTTTCGAGCGCACGGTGATGCTGTCGTTTTTGGACGCCGAGGTTGGTCCGCAGCTACAGAAGGACCTCGCCGAAGAGGACGAAACGATGAAGTTCTTGAAGCTGCACATCCAGTGGAAGGTGGATAAGCTGTCGGTTTCCGAAGACGAGCTGCCAGCACAAGGCGATGAATTGCTCATCGAGATTCCCTCGAGCAGCATGTACCTGGTGACGAAGTAACCGCTTGTGTGGTGGAAGACGATCGGTCGAGGGTAGATCGAGGGTAGGTCGAGCGACTTTGCGCCACACGGCGTCTTGCTGTGCTTCGTGTCTTGACCTAGAATATTCTCGCATGAGAATTACGAAGGGGAAAACCATGAAGGACGCTCACGGCAGGACCATCGACTACCTGCGCATCTCGCTGACAGACCGGTGCAATTTCCGGTGCATCTACTGCATGCCGGAAGAAGGCGTGCAACAGATGGCGCACGGTGACATTCTGCGTATTGAGGAAATTCTTCGCGTGGTTCGCGTTGCGGCCAACATGGGTATCAGTAAGATTCGCCTGACGGGTGGCGAGCCGCTCGTGCGCAAGGGTGTGGTTGATCTGATTCGCGACATATCGGCTACGCCCGGTATCGACAAGGTGTCGCTGACCACGAACGGCGTGTTGTTGCCACGCATGGCCGCTGACCTAAAGGATGCAGGTTTGTCGCGGGTGAACATCTCGCTTGATACGCTCGACCCCGATCAGTTCAAGCGTATCACGCGCGTGGGAACCATTGAACAGACGCTAGCCGGCATCGACGCAGCGCTTGAATACGGATTCAATCCCGTAAAGGTGAATGCGGTTACGGTGCGCAGTTTGAACCAAGACTACCTGGCGTTCGCACGCTTGTCTGTTGACCGGCCGCTACATGTGCGGTTCATCGAGTACATGCCGGTAGGTGAAAGTACGGGGGCTAACGGCTGCGGTTGGGGCAAACAAGATGTTGTTCCGAGCGATGAGCTAATTGAAACTATTAATGCGCGTGCCGCCGCCGCAGGGCTGCCGGCCTTGCAGCCTGCTACAGAAAGCCGCCCTGAAGGGTGGGGGCCTGCACGCTACTACCAGTTCCCCGGAGCGCTCGGTACGGTGGGTGTTATATCGCCGCTGTCACGTCATTTCTGCAGCGAATGCAATCGTTTGCGCATGACAGCTGACGGAAAGATTCGCCCTTGTCTATTCTCTGACGAAGAATACGACGTGCGCGCTGTGCTGCGCGATGCGCATGCCGACGACGAGACGGTTCGGGCCGTGCTGTTGCAAGCGCTGGGTGCCAAACCCGACGAGCACCACGACAAAGTAGGAACCGACCGCGGCATGAGCCAAATCGGGGGATAACGGACGACGAAGGAAGAGAAATGCGGCCGATGGGCGTCGGCCGCATCAATCGTTAACACCTGCGCCGCCCGCACCCACGTTTGACCAAACGACGGGCTTTGCCAGTGAAACTGTAGTATAGCATAGATATTGCTTGCGCGTTTGCAGCATGCTTGTTTACGATACCTGCACGTAAACTGCGCTGTTTGAATCGAATGACGGAAGGGAAGCCCCATGACTGACCGGCAGTTGACACATATCGACGAAAAAGGTGATGTTCGCATGGTGGACGTGTCGCAAAAGGCCGACACCGAGCGCGTTGCTGTGGCCGAAGGCTTCATTTCCATGCAACCTGAAACGCTTGAGATGATCGCGGGTGGTACCGCGAAAAAAGGCGACGTGTTGGCATGTGCGCGCGTGGCAGGCGTGATGGCGGCGAAGCAGACAAGCAGCTTGATTCCGATGTGTCATCCGCTGAATATCACGAAGGCGAAAGTGGAATGTTCGCCAGTGTTTGCCGGCGAGCGCGCCGACGGCTGCGTGGGTATTCACATCACCACTACCTGCGGCGTTACGGGTAAAACTGGCATCGAGATGGAAGCACTCACCGCAGCAAGCGTGGCGTGCCTGACCGTGTACGACATGTGCAAGGCGGTTGACCGCGGTATGGAAATAACCGATGTGCGCCTGTTGAAGAAAGACGGCGGCAAAACGGGCCTGTGGCTGCGTGAGAGACACGAAGTATAAGCGCGCCGCTGTTTCCATTACCCCAGCAGATCGAGCAGCTCTTGGCGTTTGTGTATGTCGAGCTTCGCGTAGATGTGCTTCGCATGCGTGCGCACGGTGTTTTCGGATATCACCAATCGCTCGGCTATGGCCGCCACGGAGTTCCCGCGTGCGATGAGTTCGGCAACTTCTCGTTCGCGCGTGGACAAGCCGAAGCGCTCCTGTAAATCGAGACATTTCTTCGATATGAGATCGCGGATGGCGTCTGCGTCGGGCGACGCGGACGCGCGGATGCGGCGGCGCTTTGGCGGCTTGCTGGCTGCCGCACCTGCTGTACCCGCAGTATCCACAGTGCTTACCGTAGCTTTCTTGTTTGCTGCCCGTTTGCTCGAAACTCTCTTTCCCGTGCTGTCAACGCCGCTTGCTGCTTGTTCGCGTTTCCCTCTGCTTCCTCCACTCATTTTGTCCGCTTCGCTCATCACTTCCTGTACGTCGCCCTGCGTGCGCAGCGGGCGCAGCTCGATGGGGTCGGGCGTGACGGTGCCGCTTGTTTCCTGCGGCTTAAACAGATTGCCGGTTGAGGCGAGCAGTGTCAGACCCAGCAGATAACTTGACACCATGGCCAAGAAGAACAACCACGTTTGATTATGGGCCGAGGTGCCATCACTTATCCATCCCAGCAAGAACCCCAGGCTTTGCATCGTATACATGACGCCGCCGAAGAACCCGTAAATGAACACCGGGTTAATACCGCGGTCGCGTGATATCTGCGCGCATTGCATCATCATGAGCATCTGTACGAGTGAGAACACCATGTATGTTGCCGCCGCGAAGATGTTCAGATACGTCGATCCCAAAAACGGCAGCAACAAAAAGCCCGTTGCCAGTACGGGGTAGGTAATGCGAAACACCGTTGTCATACCAAAGCGGAAGCTCGCGCGCTGCCACACGATAAGCAGGGCCACAGCCGATACAAACGAGCCGATCATGGAAGCGGCGTTCACCAGTGCGAAAATGTCGCTATGCAACAGCGCAATACCGCGGATGATGCCGCTTGCGAACGCGAGCGCGCCCATACACAGGGCGCATCGCCAGTAGTCGGCGAGCACCTGGCGATACACCTGGGGGTGCTGACGCGGCACATCTTCAAACATAGGTTGGTCGAACAGCATCTCGCGCACCGACAGCGATATGCACAGCCCGCATAGAGGCACCAGCACAAGCGGCACCAGGAAGGCGGTCAGCGCGATAGGCACCAAATACAGCGCAAAGTACAGGGCTGGGGCCAACGCCGTGCCCACAATAAGTCGAAAGCTGCCTTGTTCGGCGGGAAGGGAAGCGAAGTAGCGTTGCCAGAGCATGAACAACCCAGCTGACCCGACGCCTAGCAGCACGCCACCGCCGCCCACCCAAACAAGCGTGCCGGATGGTGTATACATGGCGGCGATAAGAAACGCCGAACCTGAGAACACGAGCAGCGTGACGAGTGTAACCATCATGCGTCGGGCGGCGTGGGGCAGCAAGTAGGCCCCTAGCATACTGCCCACAAACGCACAACCAAACGCCAGCGCCTGACTTAAGAAGAACGTGAGCGTGACCGATGCCGTTTGGAATTCGATGGGCAAAAAGGGAAAGATTCCGCCCCATGTGGACGTGGCATTCACGGTGAGAAAGCATGCGTATCCCCAACTCGAAACATGCATGCGCGTTGTGTTTTCGGTGCGATTCCCCATAGTCCCCTGTAACTTCCGTTGCGTTTTGCAGCAGAGTGCGGCGCGGCACCACTGCTCGGCACATGGTAGCACGCAAGCGCGGCACAAAGCCGCTCAAACGTCACCCTTTTGGTGATCGTTTGGTGGGTGAGTTCGTCTGACCAGGCATAATGCGCTTAAATCACATAGCGCATGTGATTCGCGGTAGCGGTGTTTTCGGGTATGCTTCATCTATACGCGACACGTTGTTGCCCTTCGATGGGAGGTGTCAACCTGTGTTGCATACGGTATAAGAAGGAAGATGAAGGAGGGAACGTATGACGAAGAACCAAGCAACGCTGCCGCGCCGCACGTTCGTGAAGGGGTCGCTTGCCGGCCTCGCGCTGGCCGGTGCCGGTTCCGCTCTGTACGGTTGCTCAGGAGGAGACGGTGCGTCTACCGACACGGCAACGCCCGAAGCGAGCATCGGAGCTGCTACTCCGGGCACGCAGCCCGACACCGATTCGGTGCATTGGAGCCAGTGCAATGTGAACTGTGGTGGCAACTGCGTGTTCCAGTGGCACAGCAAGGATGGCAAGGTTGTCTACATGGAAACGGACAACACGGGCGATGCGGCCCTTCAGGCGCGCGCCTGCCTGCGTGGCCGCTCCATGCGCCGTTGGCTGAACCATCCCGATCGCCTGACGGTGCCCATGAAGCGTGTGGGCAAGCGCGGTGAGGGCAAGTTCGAGGAAATCAGCTGGGACGAGGCAATTGACACCATTGCCGAGAAGCTGAAGTACACCATCGACACCTATGGTAACGAAGCCATCTACGTGAACTACGCCACGGGTATGTACAGCGCCACCGGTAGGCAGCCGGGACAGCGCCTGTTGGGCCTGCTCGGCGGCTACGTGAATCAGGGTTATGACTATTCCACACACATGCTGTCGGCGGCTATGCCTTACATGTATGGCAGCGCGGCGAATCTCGATGATGACGGCAACCATGTAACGTTGGGTAAGCCGGCAACGGCGTTTAGCCCCTATGATGCTACGAACGCGAGCTCGTTTAGTGAGGCCGAAGCGAATTCTGATCTGGTGGTTATGTTCGGCAATAGCCCGGCGGAAACTCGCATGGGTGGCGCAAACGCCATATGGGATTTCGCTCGTGTACGCGAGGCTGTGAACGGCCGCGGCGGGCGCATTATCAACATCGATTATCGCTTAAACGAAACCAGCTCGGGGCATCCTGATGAATGGTTGCCTATTCGCCCCGGCACCGATGCTGCGCTGGTGAATGCCATCGCGCATGAGTGGATTGCAAATGGCCAGGTTGACAAGGAATTCCTGGATGCCTACTGCGTCGGTTACGACGAGGACACCATGCCCGAGTCGGCTCGCGGCCAAAACAAGTCGTACAAGGATTACATCATGGGCACCGGCTACGACATGGTGGAAAAGACGCCCGAGTGGGCAGCTCCCATCACGCAGGTGCCTGCCGACACCATTCGTGCACTTGCCGACGAGATAGCCAGCGCCGAAGCGCCGTTTATCGTGCAGGGCTGGGGTCCGCAGCGCCACACCAACGGTGAAGATGTGTGCCGTGCCATCTGCATGCTACCCGTGCTCATTGGCAAGATTGGCCTTCCGGGCACCAACACGGGTCAGCGTGAGGCGGAGCCCTCGGTGTATTTGGTGGGTAGCCTTCCGGTGAAAAACCCCATTACGACCACGTTGCCGGTGTATCAGTTCGTCAACGCTATCGATCATGGTCATGAAATGACGGCCACCAACGCTGGCATCATGGGAGCCGACAAGCTGGCAAGCGACATCAAGTTCATCTGGAACTATGCTGGCAACTGCCTAACCAACCAGCATGGCGATATCAACTACACGCACGAGATTCTCATTGACGAGAGCAAGTGCGAGTTTATTGTGGTGTGGGATACCGTGATGACCGACTCTGCCAAGTACGCCGATATCCTGCTGCCTGACGCCATGCGTTCCGAGCAGATGAACATGCAGACGCAGGGCTATTCTGAGTACTACACCGGCGTGGTAGTGGGCACGCCCGCTCAGGAAGCGCCCGGCGAGTGCCGTTCGAGCTACGACGTGTGCGCTGACATCGCTGATAAGTTTGGCTTGAAAGATTCCTTCACCGAGGGTAAGACCCACGACGACTGGGTGCGCGAACTCTACGAGGCGGGTGCCGAAGCCGATGGCGACATGCCCACCTGGGACGAGATCGTCGAGCAGGGCGTGTACAAGCGTGAGCTGGCACCGGCGATTGGTCTGGAGGCGTTCCGTACTGATCCGGCGGAAAACCCGCTGGCAACGCCTTCGGGTAAAATCGAAATCTACTCTGAGACGCTGGCCGAGATTGCCAACACGTGGGAGCTTGCCGAAGATGAGGCGATCAATCCCATTCCCGTGTTTACACCTGGTTTCCAGGGTTACGGCAGTGTGACCGAGGAATACCCGCTGTACTGCACGGGCTTTCATCACAAGAGCCGCACGCACTCGTCGTTCGGCTTCATTGAAGAGCTGGAAAAGGTGGCGCGCCAGCAGCTGTGGATCAACCCCATCGACGCCGAAGAGCGCGGCATTGAAGCTGGCGACATTGTGTCGGTAGTAAGCCCGGCTGGCGAGATCCGCATTGAGGCGAAGGTGACGCCGCGTATTATTCCGGGAACGGTGGCGGTACCTCAGGGTGCCTGGCACAACGCCGACATGAACGGTGACCGCGTGGATATGGGCGGTTGTGTGAACACGCTCACCACGTACAAGCCCACACCTTTGGCGAAGGGCAACGGCCCGGCGCATTCCATGATCGTTCAAGTTGCGAAGGCGTAAAGAGGGGGTAAGGCGAGATGACTCAATACGGATTCTACTTCGACAGCACCCGCTGCACGGGCTGCCGCACCTGCGAGATGGCGTGCAAGGACATAAAGGACCTGCCTGCGTCGATTGCATTTCGCACCGTGTATGACTACGAGGGCGGAACGTTTACCGTTGCCGAGGATGGCACGTGCTCAACCGATGCGTATGCCTATCACGTGTCGGTAAGCTGCAACCAGTGCAACGAGCCGGCGTGTTTGGCCATCTGTCCGCAGGAGGCTATTTCCAAAGACGCAGAAACTGGCATCGTGACGTCCGATCCGGCAAAGTGCATCGGCTGTGGTAGCTGCACGACGGCGTGCCCGTATGGCGCGCCGAAGGTCAACGAAGACCTGGGCAAGAGCGTGAAGTGCGATGCGTGCTCGGCTCGCGTGGCGGAAGGGAAGAACCCCATCTGCGTGGATGCGTGCCCCTTGCGCGCACTCGAGTTCGGCGACATCGAAGAGCTGCGTGCGGCACACGCAGATGGCGTGGCGGCTATTGCCCCGTTACCGGCGGCCGATATGACCGACCCGAACCTGGTTATTCTGGCGTGCCCGGCGGCAAAAGAACCCGATGATGAGACGGGCTTTGTTGCCAACGAGTTGGAAGTTGAGGGCTCGGTCGACTAGCGGTCGACTAGCCGCGAATCGCACATGAGCGAGGCTCATCCGGCGAGCCTTGCCATGAGATAATGGGAAAACCGGAGAATCGAGCGTTGCGCCGTCCGACTGCGGGCGGCGCAACGTGGCGCGTAAGGGGGGTTCGATGAGGCGCGGGTTCTTCTTCGACAACACCCGATGCACTGGATGCAGAACGTGCGTCATGGCGTGCAAGGACTACCACGGACATACATCTGACATGGCGTTTCGCCGTGTGATTGACTACGAGGGTGGCGTCACGCGCGTCACCGCCGACAATACGGTGGAAACCACCGCTTTTGCATACCACATTTCGCTGGCTTGCAACCATTGCGCAAGCCCGGTGTGCGTTCGGGTATGTCCCACCGGTGCTATGCATCGCGATGAATTGGGGCTGGTGTGGCCTGATGTGGAAAAATGTATCGGCTGTGGGTACTGCACCATGGCCTGCCCCTATCATGCACCGCATATCGACCCCGAGTTAAAGCGAAGCAGTAAGTGCGACGGGTGCACCGCGCGGGTGTCGCAAGGTCGCGCGCCGATATGTGTAGAGGCATGCCCGCTGCGGGCACTCGAGTTTGGTGATATAGACGAGTTGAACGTTTCGCATGCAGGTTGCGTGTCCTGCATTATGCCGTTGCCCGCTGACGAGGCAACAAATCCAAGTTTACTCATTAAGGCGTCAGAGGCGGCAAAACGGGCTGAGGATGGTTCGGGACGTATTGTGAACAGGGAGGAATTGCAGTTATGAGCAGCGGCTTCAACGAAATATCGCTGGCGCTGTTCACCACACTGGCACCGGCGGGGGCGGTGGCGTTTGTTATCGTCGCATTGGTTCGCATGCTGATGGGTGTGCGCGACGTGCGTTGTGGGGATGTGCGGGCTGTTGGCGATACTGCTGGCACCGTTAGCGCAGATTCGATTGTTGAGAGCTGGGCCGTGTGCGATTCGCCGAGTCGGCTCGACCGTATGGTGGCGATTCCGTTTGCCATCGCGCTGGTGGGTTTTATCGCGTCGGCGACGCATTTAGGCACGCCTGCTAACGCGCTGCACGTGTTTTCCGGTGTGGGGCGCTCGCCACTGTCGAATGAGGTATTTGCGGCGGTGCTGTTCCTTGCGTTAGCGGGGTCGTACTGGATGGCTGCGTTCAGCGAACGCTTTCCGGCATGGCTCGTGCGGCCATGGCTTGCCGCAGCTTCACTTGCGGCAATAACGTTTGTGGGATTCACGTCGCTTGCGTATTCAGTGAGTACGGTGCCTACCTGGGACACTGCTTGGACGCCTGCGGTTTTGGTTTTTCAGGCGGTGGCAGGTGGGTGTTTGGTGGCGCTGCCGGTGCTCTGCATTGCGGGCGTGCGGAAATGGGTACTCGACCGGTTGCTCATTGCGGTTTCTGCTGTGGCGCTTGTCGGGTGCTGTGTTGTATATGCAGGATATGGCTCTGAGGTGCTGATGGTGGCGAATAACGAGTTCTCGGCAGCTTCACTCGTGCCGCATTATGCAGCACAGATTGCTGTTTGTGTCGTTTCGGGGTTTGCGGGCATTATTGCTGCTGCGTCTTCGATGCTCGTTGCGCGGCAGGGTTTGCCGAAGGCTGCGGTTCCCCTTTTCGTGCTGCGCCTTGTGGCGTGTGTGCTCATGCTTGGCGCAACGTTTGGTGCGCGCCTTATGTTCTACCAGCTGCACATGACCGTTGGGTTTTAACGGCCAGCCATTGTGTCGGGCTAGCCCGGTGTGTTCGGCGACCGTTTAGTGGCCGCCGCCGGCCATCATCTTGGCAGCGTGTCCAAGGGCGCCAACAATGCCTTCCCAATTCTCACGGGCGGCTTTTTCGCTGCCCGGCAGGTTGATAACAATGTGGCGACCGCGCTGCATGCATACCGCACGCGACAGCATGGCGTACGGAGTTATTTGCAGGCTGTGGTAGCGCATGGCCTCGGCGATGCCGGGTACGTTGCGCTCGCAAACATCGGCGGTTGCCTCAGGCGTTACATCGCGCGGTGAAAGGCCGCTTCCGCCGCAGGTGAGCACGATGTCGGCACCTACAGTGTCGCACGCTTCTACGATGGCTGCAGCGATGTCAGTGCGTTCATCTTTCACCACCACGTGGCTTGTGCATTCCCAACCGGCGTCGCCGATAAGCTCAACGAGTGCCGCGCCTGCGGTGTCTTCGGCGATGCTGCGTGTGTCGGAGCAGGTGACAATGGCAAATTTCAAAGTGTCAGCCATAAGGGTGGTCCTTTCGTTGTGTCGGTGGGCGGTCATTTGGTGGGTAGCCGCCCGTTATCTTCCCGTCGGTTGCTTGTTAACCGCGAACGGGGTGTGAGCTAGCTGTAAGTTGCCTGCTTGCCCATTGATTGCTCGCTGGCTGCAGGCTGGCTGTTACAGCAGCACTTCCTCGGGCACGTCGAGCAGTATGCAGTCAATAAGGTCGCCTGCATGGCGCGGCTCGGCACCTTCGGGCATAATTGCCATGCAGTTGCTACGCTGAATGGGGCCAAAGAGGCCCGAGCTTTGATTCTTCGATGGTTCGACTACGTAGCCGTCGGCGTTCTTCGTGAGTGTGCCGCGCATGAAGATGCGGCGCGGGTCTTTCTTCTTCATGTCGCGCGACAGCCGAGCTTGCACGCAGGGGCGATCGAAGTGGCTGTATCCCTGCATTTTGCGCAGTGCAGGGCGGATGATCATCTCGAAGCCAACGAAGGCCGCCGCCGGATTGCCGGGTAGACCAAACACGGGTGTGCTGTTTACGATGCCGAACGTCTGAGCTTTGCCGGGGCGCATGTTTACGCTGGTCATAAGCAGTTCTCCAAGTTCGTCGACGACAGGTTTAATAAAGTCGAAATCGCCGTTGGAGGCACCGCCACTGGTTATTACGAAATCGTACTCGCGCGTGGCGGCGTCAACCGTCGCAGCAAGCGCCTCGTGTGTATCTTGCACGATGGGAAGCATGGTGGGCACAGCTCCGGCCGCTTGCGCGCATGCGGCCAACGCGTAGCCGTTTGAGTTGCGAATCTTGCCGGCAGTGGGCACGGTGGGTGGCTCCACCAGTTCGGACCCAATGGGGATGATAGCTGCACGCGGACGGCGATGAACCGGCGCTTCCACAATGCCGCACCCAGCTAAAAAGCCTACGCCTGCGGTACCAATAACCTCGCCGGCCGCAACAATGACTTCACCGGCATGCGCCTCTTCGCCAGCTGCGCGGATGTTTGATCCTACAGATGTCGCAGCGGAAAACGACACACGGCTGCCAGGTTTGCCGTCGCCTTCCACCACGCCAACTACCTCGTACTTCACCACGGCATCGGCATCAGCGGGTACGGGTGCGCCGGTCATGATGCGCACACACTGGCCGGGCTGCAGGTTTCCTTCAAATACGTCGCCGGCGGCCACTTCGCCCACGACGTCGAGTTCTGTGGGGTTGTCCTCGCTTGAGTTTGAAATCTCCGCAGCGCGCAGGGCGAACCCGTCCATCGCCGAATGTGCGAAGGGGGCTACGTCGATGTCACTTTTCAGGTTGGCGGCGGCCACACGGCCAACGGCGTTCAGCACGGGCACGGTTTCCGGTTCAAGTGCGCTCACATGAGACAAGATGAGTTCGCGTGCTTCTTCGAGCGATATCAGTTCCGGAATGGTGCGTGCCATAGGGATGTCCTTTCGTGTGCGGGTGCGACCTGAGCTGCACCCGTTTTATTTCCAAATGAGAATTATAGCCAAATGAAGTAGATTCGGTAGGAATCATCGGAAAACTTTGTGAGTCCGCTTTGTTGCTTTGGCGGTGGTAACCTCCGATTCAGACGTTTGCTGCGAATCGCGGATCGTGCGTGTCAAATGGTGAAGTTGTTGCTATGATGTTACCAGAGTAAAACGACAACGAAAGGACTCGCTATGGGAATGAAGGCGACGGAGGCACTCGAGATTTCCTTCGAGGATCTGCCCAACTATCTCCGTGCGAATCATGCGGTCTACATGGACGTGGCGGGCAAGACCTACTACCTTACCGATTGTAACGACGGTTACTGGCGCGTTCAGAACACCGATGAGCTGAACGAGAAGGGCCACTACGTTGATTGCAGTGAGCTCGTGTACTTGGCAACCGAGTTTATTGATCTTCCGTTTGCCGATGGCAAGTCCATTGCCGATCTGTTTGGCGACGCGACGTTCTACCCGTCCGTAAAGGCGGAGTAGCAAGCCTACGCTGCGTATTTGGCGCGCTCGCCTGAGCGGGTTCGCGCGGGTTCGCGCGGTGTGGTGTCTGACAACATAATACTGAAGATACAGGCGGGGTGCGGTTTTTGGATCGCGCCCCGCCCGTGTTGTGCTCTCTTTTCGTTCCCTTTTCCGTTTTCCTTACGCAACTTGGTGTCGACTGAAGCCGCGTATGGCAAGCGGCGTGCACAGCGCGAGCACGGCAGCGCATACGATCGTTATCATGCCGACGAGGCTTATCACCACTGAGTCGCTCCCAGAAGCAGCTGCAGACAGCGCACACGTGTTTGCTTGCGGTCGAGCAGGCCCTTGAGTGCTGCGAGGTACATCATGTAGTCGAGTGCGGTGAAATTGGGGTAGTAGCCGAAGTCCTGCGGCAGGTAGCCTAAGTGCGCGCGGTAAGATCCGCCGAGCGTGCGAATGTCGGTGCCGTCGAACAGGATTTGCCCCTGCGTGGGTGTAAGCACGGCATCGTAGCATTCTTCGACGATGCGTTGTGCCTGTTGCTCATCGAGTGCGCTTGGTGCGAACGAGCCACCTGTGCCGATGTTGTCATCATCGGTTGTGTGGTGCTGCCTTTTTCTTATGTTGTGTTGCCATTTACTCATGCCGTGCTCACCTCCTTGTCTTCACCCGGTTTCCTAAAGTTTGTTTTCGCCCTTCTTCTCTCTATAACGGTTTGCAGGTGCGATATGTGCGGACGGGTTTCCTTTTTCTCAAAAATGCGTGAATACGCGTGGATGAGTCCAGTAATGCCACTTAATTCTCGTAAAAAAGTGGCAACGATGAACGTTTCGAGCGTTTCAAAGGCAGTGGATGGAGCGGTTGCTCGTAAAACCTTACACATCTTGTCGCTCTTTGCTCTATCTGTTATAGTACAGCTATAACACTTGGGAAGAGAACACAGAAATCCAGAAGAGAAGGAAAAGGAAGGGAAGGGCGGTATGGAAAACACGGACAAAGCGCTCGTGCGGCGGCGCACCATCTTATATGTTGCTGTGACGTTTGTGCTTACGTGGGGGTACTGGTTTGTAGTGGTGTATCCGCGCGTTAATGCGCCGCAAGGGCTAGAAAGTACCGGGCCGGCGGCGCTTCTGGTGGGAGTGGGCATGCTGTTCCCGGCCATAGCGGCGCTGATCGTGCGGTTGGTAACGCGTGAGGGTTTCTCGAACGCGCTCATTCGACCGGTGCAGTTCCGCCGTACGTGGAAGTGGTGGGTGCTGGGGTGGTTTGGCCCGCAGGTTTTGATGACCTTGGGTGCGGTGGCGTACTTTTGCCTGTTTCCGGGTGATTTCGATCCATCGGGTGGTCTTATCCGTAGTCAGATGGAAGCGCAGGCGGCGCAAACCGGCGTTGGTATGCAGTTGGATGACAACACCTTCCGCATGATTGTGATCGCACAAATTGCCATGGCGGTGTTGGCGGCACCTGCGTTGAACGCAGTTACGTGTTTCGGTGAAGAATGGGGATGGCGCGGGTATCTGCTGCCGAAGCTGCTTAAGCAGATGCATGTGGCTCCCGCATTGGTGGTAAGCGGTGTCATCTGGGGTTTGTGGCACGCGCCTATAACCGTGCTCGGTCATAACTACGGCGTGGGCTATGCCGGGTGGCCATTTGTGGGCATTGCTGCCATGTGTATGTTCTGCATGGCACTTGGCGTGTTCTTCAGCTACATCACGCTGCGGTCGGGAAGCTGTATTCCTGCTGTGCTCGCGCATGGGGCAACAAACGGGTTTGTTGCTGCGCCGCTGCTCTTTAGTGCGACGGGCGGCAATCCATTCGTGGGGCCGTGCGCGACCGGTATCGTGGGCGGCTCAGCGCTGATTATCGTTGCTGTTGTTATGGCGGCATCACTTATCTCGAGTGAGCGTCGTGGCGAGCCGCTGCTGCTTAAGCGCAATGAGCGGCCCGCCGAATAACTGACAGCTCGCTTACCCGCTTATCCCTTTGCGAGCGCTTTCGCTCCGAAGTACGTGATCAGAAAGTATACGCCGTAGGTTCCTAAGAAGGCTGCCGTGGTCATGAGTGCGATTTTCCCGATGTCCATGTGGCCGAATACCGCCACTACGTCGGTGACAACCGAAAGCGCGCATGCCGTATGACAGAGCGCCACAATCAGCGGGAATAGGAAGTAGATACCCACCTGTACCAGCAAGCTTACACTCAGCATGCGCTCGGACGCGCCCAGCTTGCGCAGCAGGCCGTAGCGCGTGGCGTTGTCGCTGGCTTCTGACAGCTGCTGAATGGCCAGTATGGCCGCGCATGCGATGGTGAGAATGAACCCGATATACACAGCCAAAAAGGCGACGATACCGCTGAACCCGATACTCTGCTCGAACACGCTTTCGCGATCGCTCACCATGGTGACGGGCCAGGTGTTGGGGTTTTCGCATTCTTCCACCTGTTCGATAAGATTGGCGAACACCAGCTCGCTTTCGGTGCTACCGCAGTTCGCGTTTAGGATGCTGTACATGCGCACCGCTGTGGCAGGTATGGCGTCGTCGGGCACCACAATCAGACCAGTGTTGCTGGGAAACGGGATGGTTTCCAGACATACGTCGGAAAAGCCTTGCATTACAAGTGGCCGCTCGCCTATGGTTATGGTGGCATGTGCATCGGCGCGTTCGCGGAAGTAGTCGATGGTGGTATCGAAGTCGCTTATGACGTAGCATTCGTCGCTGCTCAGACTGATCTGCTGTTTCCCAGCCATTTCCAGCGCGCGGTTCACTTCCGACAGCTTTGCGATGTTGACGGGGTACGTGCCGTAGTCGTCGCTGATAGATGTTCCGGCGTAGTCGGCCATGGTGTGCTGCCCAATGGCGTCGATATCGGAGAAGGTGAGGCCATCGCCGCCTGTGTCGACCCATAGGTCAAGCTGCGCACTTTCGCGAACTACCGCATCAAACGCCGCAGCGCCAACAAGGCCCTCGGCGTCGCCCCCCTGTCCGCGTGCCTCAATAGTGTCAAGCGATTCGCGCAGGCCTTGGGTCATGTCGTAGCCCACCGCTTCGGCGTATACGTCGCAGCCGCCCAGCTCTCCAGGAACCCAGCCAGTGCTGCTTGTGAACAGGCCATACATCGTACGCACAGTGGCGTCGTATGATGTGGTGCGCTCCATGCTCGACGAAATGGCGTTCGTGATGCCAATGCCGCCACATACGCTGGTGATGGCCAGAAACAGCGTCATGCATACTACCGTCATCGACATGAACGTGGTGTTCACCTTGCTGTTCAGCTGACGCAGCGTGAACATGTTCAGCCCGCGGAAGTACGCGCCGCGCGCGCTCTGCGCCAATCGCAGCAGAAACCCCGATAGCGAGTAGAAGAACAGTCCCGTACCCACGCATACGAGCGCGGTGGCGCAGGCGAATTCGGGCGATGGTTCGAGCAGCCCGTTGTCGATGAGCAGTTTGTATGAGATGCCGATAATACCGCACGCTACCACAAACAGCAGAAGCGACAGGCTGACACTGCGCAGCTTGATTGTTTCGTTCATGCGGCTGGCGTGCAGTAGGTCGATGAGATGTGCGCTGGCGATGGTGCGGGCGTTGGCTACGGTGGCAATGGCGAAAATGCTGGCGAACACAGCGAGCGTCATCAATAAGCTTTCGCGTGAGAGTCCGGTGACAAAGCCAGGAACCGTGCCAGAGAAAAGCGCTGCCGTCACATGCATGAGCACCTGCGAGAATGCCCAGCCAAGTGCCAGGCCGCACGCCAGCGACGTTGCACCTACCAGCAGTGTTTCGCAGGCGGTTATCTTCAGCACATCGTAGGTTCGCATGCCCAGCGTCAAATAGATGCCGAACTCGCGCTTGCGTCGACGAATGAGGAAACGGTCGGCATAGATGATCAGAAACGCCAGAATAACGGCGACGAATACACTCACGCCGCTCATGATGTATCCCAGCAAATCGCGCATCTTGCTGCCGTTAAAAGCATTTATCGCTTCTTGTCCGGTGATGGAGTTAAAGGCGTAAAACACCGCCACACCCAACACGATGGTGAGGAAGTATACACCGAAATCGCGCAGTGATCTGCGCACGTTGCCGAAGGCGAGCTTAGCGTACATAGTCAGCCTCTCCCCCCAGCTTCGCGGTTACGTTCACGATGTCGCGGTAGAACTCGCCGCGGCTCTTGCCTTTCCGCTCGATTTGTCCCCACAGCTTGCCGTCTTTTATGAACACGATGCGCGTGCAGTAGCTCGCCGACATGGGGTCGTGTGTGACCATGAGTAACGTGGCACCACGTGCGTTCATGAGCTCGAAGGTGCGCAGCAGCTGCGCGGCCGACTTCGAGTCGAGGGCTCCCGTGGGTTCGTCGGCAAGAATGAGGTGTGGGCTTCCCACAGTGGCGCGCGCCGCGGCTACGCGCTGCTTCTGGCCGCCAGATATCTGATAAGGGTACTTGTCTAGCACGTCGGCGATGTCGAGCGTGGCGGCTACGGCTTGCACGTGCTGGGTGATTTCGCGGGCAGGCGTGTGTTTGATAGTGAGTGAAAGCGCGATGTTCTCAAAACAGGTGAGCGTGTCGAGCAAGTTGGAGTCTTGGAACACAAAGCCCAGCTCGTCGCGGCGAAACGCCGCCACACGGCGCGAGTCCATGGAAGTGATGTCGGTACCATTGATGATGATTTGCCCCTGTGTCACCCGATCGATGGTGGATATGCAGTTGAGCAGTGTCGACTTGCCCGATCCGCTGGGGCCCATGATTCCTGTGAACTCCCCGCGGACAACCGTCAGGCTCACACCATCGAGCGCCATCGTGGCGCTTTCCTGGTTGTTTCCGCCGTGTTTGCGTCCGAAGCGCGCCCCGTATCGTTTGGTGATGTTGCGCACATCGAGCACGGGTGCTTCTGCGCTTGGTGCCGCGTACGCGCCGGTAACACTCGGTGGGATTGGGGCAGCTGACGCTGCGTTGCCGCCCGTTGCGTTGCCACACGCCGCCGTGCTGCCGCCCGTTGCGTTGCCGCACGCTGTCGCGTTGCCGCTCTTCAGGCTGTTGTTCATGGAAGCCTCCTGTCGTTTCGGTTCGTTTTTCTACGTGCTTTCGTTGGTGTTCTAGTGTGAAAGCAGACACTTACGCCCTCCTTCGCCGTTCCTTACTTTTTCCTTACGCGGGTAACTGACATACGTGGCAGCGTGTGGAGTGCGTGGTTTAATGGCGGGGAAGATAACTGGCCGATTGGCACAAGGCGGTCACGGGGCGAAAGGGCGCACATGAACGACGGAGACAGGCATTTGCTTGGCAAGCACGTGATGCTGGTCGATGACGAGCCAGGGTTGCTCGCCATGGTGGCGGCTATTCTGCGGCAAGAGGGCTTCTCTCGGGTGTCGCCGTTTACGAACCCGTTCGATGCGCTTGCCATGTGCCAGGAGGCAAGCGAGCGCGATCTTCCGCATTTGCTCGTGCTCGATGTGATGATGCCCGGCATGGATGGTCTGGCGCTTCTGTCGCAGGTGCGGGCGCTGCCACCACTTGCTCACGTGCCGGCGGTGTTCCTTACCGCAAAAGACGAGCCAGCCGATCGTGTGAGCGGGCTGGGGCTGGGTGCCGACGACTACATCGCCAAGCCGTTTTTGCCGCAGGAACTGGTGCTGCGCATTATGGCGGTACTGCGTCGCTGTTACGCTGCTGAGGCGACACGGGTCGATTTGCAGGCGTGTTCGGTCGACTTGTCCACTGCCGAGGTGACGCGCGCCGATGGGTTGGTGATGAGTCTAACGGCCAAGGAGCACGACATCTTGGGTGTGCTGGCGCGCAATCGCGGGCGTATCGTTACCATCGACGCCATCTGCGAAGCGTGCTGGGGCGACACTTTCGGCTATGAGAACACGCTTATGGCGCACATCCGTCGTCTACGCGAGAAGATAGAGGTTGACCCGTCGCACCCGGCGTCGCTGGTGACGGTGAAGGGTTTAGGCTACAAGTTAACCACGTTGCGGTAGCGAAAGGAGCGCATGCTGTGGGAGGATTGCTTCTCATGCTGTTCGCAGCTGTGGGTCTGCCTGTATGGGCGGGCTACCGGCTTGGTGTTAGCCGCTCGCGCGTTAGCAAGGAGCTGCCATCCCCGCCACGTCCGTTGGTTGACTCCTACGACGACGTTGATCGCTTGCGTCGCCGTCGCAGGGCGCGGCGACGTGGGTTTGCGGGTTTTTTCATTAAGCAGCTTACGAGTTTGCTGGTGTTTGTGATCGCGGTGGCGGTCATCGATTTTGTGTTGTTCGTCGGGCTTTCCATTCATGAGCGCGATCTTACGCAAGAGGGGACGCAGCTCGGCGTCACGCGAACGGTTGATGAGGGACTTGTATACGTGGGCGACGACGTTGATGCAGCCGATGCGGAAGGGGAAGTGGCAGCGAGTGATGTAGGCGACGCGAACGGCGAAGCGTTGGTGAGCGATAAAGCTGGTGCGGAAGGGGAAGCGGCGGCAGGTGATGCAGCCGACGTCGGCGCGGAGGCTGGCTGGGAGCTGTCACAGGAAGCACGCGACACGCTTGATGGCATGGGTGCGTGGGCTATGTTGCTCGATGGTGCGGGGCAGGTACTGTGGGAATATCACGTGCCGGACGACGTACCGCGCTCGTTTACGTTAAACGATGTGGCTGTGATGGCGCGCCACACCAACATAAACGAATACTACGCCGCATTTTGGGACCGTGATGATGGTTTGCTGGTGATCGGATTTCCGCGTGAGGTGTTCTGGACGATGCGCTTTACCTATCCCGCAACGGTGGTCGAGCGACTTCCTCTGTATGTGGCACTTTTCTTCGGCGCGAATGTGGCGATGCTGTTCGTATATTTGTTAATTCTGCGGCGACGTACGCGCAGCGCCATCGACCCGATTGATGACGCGCTTGTGGCGCTGTCGAGGGGGCGGGCGGTTGATCTGAACCTTCGGGGCGACCTTGCTGAAGTGGGTGACTCAATCGCTCGGGCTTCCGAAGAGCTGCGGCGCAAGGATCAAGCTCGCGCCTTGTGGATACGCGGGGTGTCGCATGACATCCGCACACCGCTTTCGCTGATTACTGGCTACGCCGATGGTATTGCTGAAAGTGGCGCGCTGCCCGAGCACACACGTCTTGATGCCGCGCTCATCCGATCGCAAAGCATGCGAATTAAGGACTTGGTGTACGACTTGAATATCGCGTCGCGGTTGGAATACGACATGCAGCCGTTGGATGTAGGTACGGTGTCGCTTCCGCGCATGCTGCGGGAAACGGTGGCGGAGCACCTGAACGAGACGGCGTTCGATCGCTGTGAGTTCGATGTGAACATCGCACCTGATGCTGTCGATCTCGAGCTGAACGGCGACGCTCGTCTGTTGCAGCGGGCCATTCGGAATGTGTTACAGAATGCGGCGAGTCATAATCCCGATGGCTGCAAGGTGTTCGTTTCGCTTGCGGTGACTGATGTGTGTGGCGGGGCTCCGTCGCAGATGGCAGGCCCGCGTGCTCCACAGATGACAGGCCCGCGCGCGTACGATGAGTGCCAGGCGCGCATTGTGGTGCGCGATGACGGGTGCGGCCTGGCCGCCGACAAGTTGGCGCAGCTACGATGGAGACTGGAGGCGGCAGTGGGGCGCACGGCCGAAAGTGCTGCCACTTCCGCTTCGGATGCGTCTGCGGTACATGATGGGGAAGTAGGTGGCGCGTCTGTTTCAGTTGCTGCTTCCACTTCCGCACCTAATTCGGTTCCCACTTCCGCTTCTAATTCTGTACCCGACTTCGCTTCCTTAAACGTTTCTTGTGTGGGCGCTGCAAAAGAACCCACGCGTGGCTTCGAGTCGGCTTTGGTCGGCAACGACGATGTATCTACACACGGTTTGGGTCTTGTGCTGGTGGCGAAGATTGTGCGGGCGCATAAGGGCGAAATGCAGGTTGATAGCGAAGTTGGCCAGGGGTTTTCCGTAACGATCAATCTTCCCGCGCGCCACGGAGGAAAGGGCGCACCAGCACGAACGGACGTGTGACGACTTGAAGCTTTTTTGCGCGGCGAGTGACGAATCGGTGGCGTTTTCGTTAAACGCTCCTAATGCGTGCACAATGGGGGTGAGGGTTGAAGGGAGGTGCTGCGATGGAGCAGAAAGTCGACAAGGACTCGCCGGAAGTTGAGGGCGCGAAAGGTGTAGATAAGCTCGGCAAGCTTGGCAAGTTGGGCCAGGCTTTTGGTGATCTGTCGTTTTCCCAGGTTGTTGCCGCTGCGTTGGCGGCGATGACGTCGCTGTTGTTGTCGTCAAGCATTGGTATCGCCGGTTCGATCATCGGTGCGGCTGTGGGTTCGGTGGTTGCCACCGTGTCCACGCAGCTGTACAAGAACGCTTTGGCGGCCTCGGCTGAAAAGCTGCGCGATATTCCCGTCATCGTGCAGAACGTTGCGGGCTCCACGCATGCTGATGCCCCGCTCGATGGGTTGCGCGTCACGGCAGATGGCGATGCGAACGACGGTGCGCGCAGCGATGCGTATTCTGGCAAACGAAGCGTCGATTGCGACGATGAATCATGCGCTGTTCATGATGTTTTGACGTTTGACTCTAAAGACGATCGCAAGGGGACAGCGTCTGAAACCGAAGGCGAAAGCAAAGCCGAAACGAGCACGCACATGGGCGTGCAAACGAGCGAGCATGTTGTCCAAGATGTCAAAGATCAAGCCGATCTCGATGCGGCGCGTGTTTCATCGTTTGCCGCATCACATGACGCCACGCTTGTTGCTCATGCGCGCGCCGATCGTGCACGGCGTCAGATGAAGATTCGCGCGTTTGTGGTGGGCGTTGTCGCATCACTTCTTGCTGTTGCTGTGGTGGCGATTATCGTGAATGTAGCGACGTCGGGCAATGGGTTAGGTGCCAAGCCAGAACCGGCGCGCTGGATGCCGTCGGCCTCGCAAAAGGCCACCGCTCCCGACACTTCTGCACAAGACCCTGCTGCAACAGCCGACAAAAACGAGTCGCAGAACGGAGAAGCAACGCCTGACGATCAGAAGTCGCAAGAGGGCGCTACGCCCGATTCGGGCAATAAGGACGATCAGGGTTCAGAGGATGAAACGGGTACCGCTCCTGGGTCGGGTACCAGCGACGGTTCGGGTGATGCTTCCGGATCAGGCGACTCAACTGGCTCCGGAACGGGGTCGCCGGTGTCTCCTGGAGATACGGGCGGATCTGACGGATCGTCTTCGGACGGTTCTGCCCCGGGCTCTTCCTCAGGCTCGTCAGGTGCGACAAAGCCGGGTACAGCAAAGCCGGGCCCATCCGCGCCGTAGGGGTAGAGCCGCCAAAACATGGTAAAAAATTCATGAAATGCGCGATTGTGCAAAGTTAGCCTCCTCTTCTGCCACTTTTTCTACGAAATGTACGATTTGAAGCGGTAAAACGAGGAGAAATAGGCAAGAAACGAGAATTGCTCTTCATTTTCTAAGAATGCCTTTACGTTTTCCCTGGTCAGAGGCGATCGCTGTTTTCCCTGAAACTTCGGCGAGCTTTGCCGACTCCATCAAATCGCGCATTTCGTAGAAAAAGTGGCAGAAGAGGAGGCTAACTTTGCACAATCGCGCATATCGCGAATTTTTTGCCAGCTTCATCTGCGTATACCTGCACGCACGGCCTGCCCCTAGCTGATCCGTATGAAAAGTTACGGACTGATTCGTGGGAAGGGATCCATGGAAGGTAACCCTGGTTCGAGCCTTCAACCCTTCAGAAATTTCCCCAAAATTGGGGGTTGACCCAATTGGTGAAGCCGCTATACTATCCCTTGCAGCTTTTTTCGGGGCCTTAGCTCAGCTGGGAGAGCGCATGGCTGGCAGCCATGAGGTCACGGGTTCGATCCCCGTAGGCTCCACCACCAATTGTCGCAGGTCAGAGGTAGTCTCTGGCCTGTTTTGTTTTACCCGCAACCTACCCTGTGGCGCAGACGATCCACATACGATGCGCCGCGCACGTGCACCACTGCGACGCGAGTGCGCCACCAAGGAGTCCACATGGAACAAAAGCACGCTTCCGAGCAGCGATACGCCCTGCTCATCGATGCCGACAACGTGTCTTCCAAGTATCTTAAGCCCATCATGGACGAGCTATCGAAATACGGCACCGTTACCATCAAGCGTATATACGGCGACTGGACGCTCACCCTACACGCCAAATGGAAAGACGCCCTGCTGGAAAATTCAATCACACCCATTCAACAGTTCGGCTATACGCAAGGCAAAAACGCCACGGACTCCGCCATGATCATCGACGCCATGGACATCTTATATACCGGTTCGGTCGACGGATTCTGCATCGTATCGAGCGACAGCGATTTCACGCGTCTAGCTAGCCGCCTGCGCGAAAGTGGCCGCACCGTTATCGGCATGGGCGAGAAGAAGACCCCTACTCCTTTCCGCAAAGCATGCGACATTTTCACTACGCTGGAACTTCTGGTGGGCGAACGCGACGGAAAGAACCGTTCAAAGAGCGAAGTAGCCAGCACAAGCACAAGCAGTAGTCAGACCATGAGTAAGGCTGAGATCGAGCGTGCTGTGGTAGACATCATCACCGAGAACTTGAACAACGGTAAGTCAACCGGTCTTGGCGAAGTGGGTAGCCGTCTGCTGAAGCGCTATCCCGACTTCGACGTACGCAGCTACGGAACAAAACTGCTCTCCAAGCTGCTTGACGAGTTCACGCGCGTCAAGATCACTAAAGACCGCAGCTCGGTTACTGTCGAACTGGCCGACGACAAGGCACCCGCAACAGCACCAGCGGCAAACGACGCTGACGCTTCTCCAGCAAAACCAAAACGCACGAGGTCGCGCTCGCGCTCGAGAATGAGAAAGACCGCTTCCGCTTCGAATGAAACGAATTTGTCGGCTGTTGTTGCCTTAGCGACCAGCGAAAATGGCCAAGCTGCTGAACAAATATCTGTCGCAGAACAATCAAGCGTTGCTGAGCAGATGGGTAACACGACGCAGACGAACAGCCTGGTCGAAGTTTCCAGCGAAACTGAAGAACAAGTGAGCAGCACCGAGCGGGCGAGCCACACCAAACAAGTGAGCGGTGCGGTCGAAGAGGCCGGCAAAACCGGCAAGACTAGCAAACCCAGAAAAACTGTCGCCGTCATTCAATCTGTGAACGAAACGTCGGCTGAACCCGCAGACACAGGGGCAGTGGAAGCCTACATTCGCCAGCTTATCCGCGACGCCGGACGCGAAGGCATTGCGTTGTCTACCATTTCGCGACGCGTGCGCGGTAAATTCCGCACGTTTAAAGTGCGTGACTTGGGGTACACGCAGCTGAAAAACTATGTTGCTAGCTTGGGTGATATCGAAATCGAGCAAACAGGATCGGGCCTCAACGCGCGCATGGGTGAATAAGCCGGCTTCCCTTCTCGCCCGAACACCCTTACTCAGGCAACCTTCCGCGCTTTCCACAACCAAATCGTAAGACGCGTGCAAGGTTGCCGCAAGGAGACGCGCGTAACATAGATGCCATGGAAAACAAACAGCGCAGCTGCGAACCATGGCATCATCGAGCAAGCAAGCAACGCTTACGGTTCGCGCACTGCGAGCAAGGAGCCAATCATGAAAGCGCTACTATTAGCACCCGTTGGCGCATTGATAGCCTTCGGCGTTTTCGTCAGTACGCAAAGCCCCAAATTGGAGCGTGTGCGATGAACGATCTGGGGCGTTGGCTGTTCACTGGAGTGTGTGTAATTGTCATCTTGGCGCTTGGTCTAGCCGCAAGCTGGCTCGCCGGGGTTCAGCTCGGGCAGTAGCCCCAACCCCGCGAACGAGCCGGCCATACGCGACCTCATATATACGGTGCGTGGGGTGCAGGTCATATTCGACAGTGATCTCATGATTCTCTACGGGGTGGAAACAGGCAATTTGAACAAAGCCGTAAGCGGAAACGCCAAGAGGTTTCCGAATGAATCCGCTTCAAGCCCACTTCCGACAAACGGACTCCATTTGCTCTTCCAAATTGGAAGTGCAAAGCCGGAGGCGCGGCAATAGACGAACGTCTCCTTACGCATAGAGTGAACAAGGTAGCTCTTGGGGTTGCTTACAGGACGGTCTCTTCGTAGACCAACCTTTTTTCTTCGTGTAGGTATGAGAAAAGTTCGGCGCAGTTAAGGACGGCGATTGTTGAGCGTTGGAAATCCTTTTTGTTTCGTGTGATGATAGCGTCGGCTTTCACCTGTCGAGCGCATTGATAAAGACATGCATCTTCAAAGTCATCCCAAGGAGAGTTGAGGGCGGCGTCGATAACGCTCTCTCCGAGAGGACACAAGCGGGCCAGCTTACGAACGGTTGCAAGGCGCGCTTTCGTTGTGTCGGCTAAGCTCTTTTTTCCGCCTTCCGACAACAGGTAGAATGCGTCTGTCATCTGAGAAGGGCTTAACCATAGCTCAAGTTCGCCCAAAGCGCCCAAAATGAGTAACTTTCTCGCATCGGTTGCAAATGGCTCACGACACTGCATACAATCGATGACAATGTTGGTATCTACAAGAAGTCTCATAAGGTAGCCTTAGGGAAATACTGATTAATTCGCCCTGGACCTAGTCCACACATTGCTAAAGTCAATCGGCAAGAGAGATGGCAGTCTTCGCAAAGCATATGGATGGTATAATAATCCCAGCTCATAAGTACAATTTAC
>NZ_JAAKEA010000011.1:0-88142 GCF_011038935.1 Adlercreutzia sp. ZJ138
GGCCATGGAGGCGGGGACACACCCGATACCGTTCCGAACTCGGTAGTTAAGCCCGCCATCGCCGAAAGTACTGCGGGGCAAGCCCGTGGGAGGATAGGGTGCCGCGCTCGCGGGGGGCACATGTGTGCTTAGTGTCACATGTGTGTTTGGCCCCTTTATCCCACAACAACAAACAAGGCCCCGTATCGTGCGGGGCCTTTTGCTTGCTTGGACGTGCGTGGCGGGGCTTGGATGGGGGATTTATCGGTTGGCATCACTATTGAACTATTCCAGGATAGATTTCGCTCTGACGAATGAGTCGGCTTTGTCTTCTTAACTTCGATTTGCTGTGATCGCGCGGTATAATTTCAACCGCAAATGAGGATCTCTGCGTAAGAAGGTTATAAATGACGTCTGATTATACCGAACAAGATCTTGGGGATACGGTCGCGCAGCTTGCGTCTGAATCTCGTCGCGAGCGGCAAAACGCCGCAATTGCCATGAGTGAATATGCCCAAGTTAATCCGCAAGCGCTGACACCGTTTGCTTCAGCCCTTGTAGCTGCTCTTGATTGTCGTGAGGCGCGAACGCGCTGGGAATGCTTCAAAGCTTTGTCTGCTCTGGCAGCGTATGACCCCTCAATTGGTGATGACGTGTTTCCTGCTGCTGAAGATGCTCTCTTCGAAGAAGGAAGCGGGTTCGTACGGTTGTCGGCGTTGAGGTTTCTTTGTGCGTACGGTGCGACGGACGTAGAGCGTTCGAAGAGAGCGTGGCCGTTGATTGAAGAGGCGATCCAATGCTATCACGGTGATGCGGAGTTCCATGATATGTTGAATGCTGTAGCTGCGTTCGCGTCGGGTGATCTCGATGATGAGGTAAAAGAGGCACTTGCGGCGCGTGTGAGTTTCGACGCGAAGAACGGCAAGGGTTCACTGAAACGCCGCACGCAGCAGATACTCGACAATTTGCGTGCATAAAACGTCATTTCGTCCTGCGTTTTGCGCAACCCCGTTATTGTATGACATCATTACAACGCTTACGCATTGCTATGATGTCAGCTTGAGAGGAGTGCATCTATGTCTCGTCATGTTGTAACGCTCATTCCTGGTGACGGCATCGGTCTCGAAACGTCGGCTGCCATGCAGCGCGTCGTCGCAGCGAGCGGCGCGGATATTGAATGGGAGCTTGCGAAGGCTGGTGCAGCATGTGCCGAGGAATGCGGGACACCGCTTCCAGACGCTACCATCGAAGCGGTGAAGCGCAACAAGGTTGCAATTAAAGGTCCATGTACGACACCGGTGGGAACGGGCTTTCGCAGCGTAAATGTGGCGTTACGTAAGACGCTTGACCTATACGTGTGCTTACGTCCCGTGTTTTCTATTGAAGGTGCTGGTGGGCGCTATAACGATGTTGATCTGGTGATTGTTCGAGAGAATTCAGAAGATCTGTATGCTGGCGTCGAGTTTGAAGAGGGTTCGCAGGCGGCATCCGATCTGATCGCGTTCTGTAAAGAACAGGATGCGGGGGTCATCCGCTCAGATTCTGGCATTTCCATCAAGCCTATTTCCATCACTGCGACGCGCAACATCGTTCGCTATGCTTTCGACTATGCGGTCAAGCACGGGCGCAAGAAGGTTACTGCCGTACATAAGGCGAACATCATGAAGTACTCCGATGGTCTGTTCTTGCGTGAGGCGCGCGAGGTTGCTAAAGAATACGAAGGAAGGGTTGCCTTCGACGACAAGATCGTCGATGCGTTCTGTATGAACATGGTTATCGATCCGTCGCAGTTTGATGTTGTGGTTTTTCCCAACTTGTATGGCGATATTGCAAGCGATTTGGCTGCGGGATTGGTGGGCGGCTTAGGAATTGCCCCAGGTGCGAATATCGGCGAAGAATATGCTGTGTTTGAGGCCGTGCATGGATCAGCTCCCGACATCGCGGGACAGGATAAGGCGAATCCGACTGCTGAAATTCTGTCGGCGGCCATGATGCTCGATCATTTGGGAGAGCTTGAAGCTGCGCGTCGCATTCGAGAGGCGGTTCGTGTCGTTTACGCTGAGGGTCAAAGCTTGACGGCTGATATTCGGTGGGCGACGAAGTCAGACGCGCCAGCAGTTGGTTGCACGGAGTTTACCGATGCCCTCATTGAGGCAATGGGAAAGCTGGCGTAACCGATTCTATGGTACTTGCGGTAGCTCGCGGTTTTCGCGTTCGTATGCTGTTGCGGCGGAAAAGCTGCATTCTTATGAGGAAAGAGGGGTTTGATGGCCGTCGTTGATTCGAGATTCGCTACGTCGTTGCAGGTTGGCGAAGCGTCGTATACGTATTTTCCGGTGTCAACCATCCCGGGAAGCGAAAAGTTGCCCTATTCGCTGACAGTTGTGCTTGAAAACGCCTTGCGCACCGCACGCACGTCTGAGGCGGCCGAAGAAAACGCTCGTCGCATTGTGGAAGCGGGCCTTGCTGGTTGTGTAGGCGAAGAAGTTGAGTTCTCTCCGGCTCGTGTGCTATTCCAAGATTTTACGGGTGTGCCAGTGTTTGTTGATTTCGCCGTTATGCGCGAGGCGTGTGCCGAGCTTGGTGGTGATCCAAAGAAGATCAACCCGCAGATTCCTTGCGATTTGGTTATTGATCATTCGGTGATTGCTGACGAGGCGGGATGTGCCGGTTCGCTTGCGGCGAATATGAAGCTTGAGTTTCAGCGGAACAAGGAGCGCTATGACTTCTTGAAATGGTCACAGGAATCTTTCGAGAATGTGCGTATTGTCCCGCCAGGAATGGGTATTTGTCATCAGCTGAACATCGAGCAGTTTGCGGACGTAGTCATGAAGTCGCCGAATGGTTTGGTAGGTGTTGACGAAACGCCAGTTGTCTATTTCGATACGCTGGTGGGAACCGATTCTCATACGCCGACAGCGAACGGTATTGGTGTTCTGGGCTGGGGTGTTGGTGGCATTGAAGCCGAAGCCGCGGCGCTTGGACAGCCGATCACAACGTTGGTACCGCGCGTGGTGGGTGTGCACCTCACCGGTGCATTGCGGCCGGGCGTGACGGCCATGGACGTGGCGCTTACGTTCGCAAGCGAGCTGCGTGCCAAAGGTGTGGTTGGTTGCTTCGTCGAGTGTTATGGCGAAGGTGTGTCGGGTTTGTCTGCCACGCAGCGTGCTTGTATATCGAATATGACGCCCGAGTACGGCAGCACGTGCACGCTGTTCCCCGTGGATGATCGGACGCTTGACTACTTGCGGTTGACCGGTCGCAGTGATGAGCAGGTCGCGCTGGTTGAAGCGTATGCGAAAGCACAGGGTCTGTGGCTTGATGCGGGTGTCTCCGCGCGCACGTATTCAGATGTCGTTGAGATTGATCTGTCCGAGGTGACACGTAATGTCGCCGGTCCGTCGCGGCCTCACGACCGCATTGCTTTAGCCGATGCGCGTGGCCGTTTCGAAGCCGTTTGCGAGCAGCGCGGTCTTGACCGGTCGAAAGCGGTTGACGTGAGTGTTGCAGGTCAGACGCATCGTTTAAGCCATGGGGCTATTGCTATTGCTGCGGTTACCAGCTGCACAACAGCGACCGATCCGGCAATGATGCTGGCATGCGGCCTTATGGCGCGCAACGCCGCCGATAAGGGCCTTGCCCCGAAGCCGTGGGTGAAGACCATTTTGGCACCAGGTAGCCATGCGACTGAGCTTCTGCTCGAGCGAGCTGGATTGCTGGAAGGCTTGCAACAATTGGGCTTTTACACATGCGGGTTCGGCTGCATGAGCTGTATTGGTAATTCGGGTCCGATTATCGATTCTATGCACGACGTTGCTGACGAGATTGAGCTTGCGAGTGTCTTGTCGGGTAATCGTAACTTCGAAGGTCGCATCTCTCCCGATGTGTCACAGAACTACCTGATGGCTCCGGCGAACGTGATTGCGTATGCGCTGGCAGGCACGATGGACGTCGACTTGAGTTCCGACTCACTTGGGCTTAACGATCAAGGGGAACCAGTCTATTTGGCTGATATCCAGCCCGACGAAGCTGAGTTGGCCGATCTGATGGAGCGTTTTGTCACAGCCGATTTGTATCGCGAAGGTTCGCGGGGCCTGTATGAGGGAGATAAAGCATGGCAGGCTCTTGGTGCCGACCAGAGTGATTTATTTGCGTGGAATGAGAATTCGACATATGTGCGCCGCGCACCGTATTTCGACGGCATGGGGTACAATCCTTCATCGCCAGCAGCTATCGATCATGCGGTTGCTATCGGACGCTTCGGCGATTTTATCACCACCGACCACATTTCCCCGGCGGGTGCCATTGCACCGGACTCTCCGGCGGCGCGCTATTTGCACGAACGTGGCGTGGCGGATGCGGATTTCAACACGTATGGAAGCCGACGCGGTAATCATGAGGTGATGATGCGCGGAACGTTCGCCAACGTGAAGTTGCAAAATCTGCTAGCAGAAGGGCGTCGTGGTGGTTGGACACTCGATGTTTTGAACAACAAGATAGACACTATCTTCGATGCGTCGCAACGCTATGCAAAGCAAGACGTACCACTCGTGGTGTTGGCAGGCAAGATGTACGGCAGTGGATCGTCGCGCGATTGGGCGGCGAAAGGGCCAGCATTGCTCGGCGTACGCGCTGTCATCGCAGAAAGCTTCGAGCGCATTCATCGGTCGAACCTCATTGGCATGGGTATGTTGCCACTACAGTTCAAGGATGGTGAAAACGCGGAGCATCTTGGTCTTGATGGTACGGAGCGCTACACGATCGGTGCGGTTGATTTCTCGAGTGGCTTACCCGAACCGGCTGAGGTGGAGATTGAAGCTGTGCGTGCGGATGGTTCAAGCACGACGTTTAAGGCTGTGGTGCGCATCGATACACCAACCGAAGGTCGCTACTACGAGCACGGAGGTATCTTGCAGTACGTGCTTCGACAGCTTGTTGCGCAAGACATGTAGCGGTTTATCCTGATAGGGCTGTCTTGTTGGTTTGCGTAGGGCGTACTTTCGAAGTTTGCTTGGGAAGCTGTCCCGTTTGGGTGGAAGGCGTGTAGGCTTGGCATGCCAAAGAGCTTGAGGCAGGTTCACGCACGGTCCATGGTAACGAAAGTGTCACGGGAGCACCCGATCGTCGCATGCGGTCGGGTGTTTTCGTGTATAGTGACACGATAACTGCCAACATTGCTATGAGGTGATCACATGAAGCAACCTTCAGGATTCGACGCGCTGATCGAGGCTCTTAAGATGTCGGGGATGAACGTCGACTTTGGAGCAGACCCCGATGCGGATGGACCACGGCGCGCGCAGACTGCCGATGGATCGGGCGTTGGTGAACAGAGTCGTCCGTTTACAGCGTCTGCTGGCGGCAAGGCCCCGGGCGATTCGGGTCATACTCGCCGTGCGGGAGGTGGTCCGGGGAACCCGTTTGATGGAATGGGTGTTAACATCCCATTCTTCGACAACATGCACACCTGGGGAAAACGTGCGCTTATCGTGTTCGTTATTCTGGCTATCGTTGTGCTTGCGGCGGCATATTGGTGGTTCCATCCGCCCATCAACGTGCATAGCGTGGACACGTGGACATTCGTTGTGGTGTTTATCGTACTGCCTTGCTTTATCTTCCTGCGAATGAAATCGAAAACCTATGAGCGGGGAACCAGCAAGGTTGAGGCGAATCCTGGGAAAGCAAAGGCGTTCCGTGTGGCGTCGTTTTTGCCGGTTGCTGTAGTGGTGGTAGGCGTTGTGGGCTCCCTGATGTCGCTTGCACTGTTTCCTGGTAATGCCTCGAAATACGCGAACATCCTGCAAACCGACACTCTCGACTTTGCGACAGATATACAACAGGTTGATTATTCCGAGATTCCCGTTATCGACCGCGATTCTGCGATACTACTCGGCAATCGTGAAATGGGTTCTATCGCCGAGTACGTGAGCCAGTTCGAGATATCCCCGCTATACAGCCAGATCAACTACCAGAGTTCGCCAGTGCGCGTCAGTCCCTTGGGCTACGCCGACCTGTTTAAATGGTTCACGAATCGTGAACAGGGTATCCCGGCATACTCGCTTGTTGATATGACTACACAGGATGCAGAGATCGTACGGTTGGGTGACAACCCCATCCATTACTCGCAGTCTGAACCATTGGTTCGAAACATCGATCGCCACGTTCAGTTGAAGTACCCCTTCTATATGTTCGATGAGAAGTCCTTTGAGATAGACGAAGACGGTCGTCCGTGGTGGATCTGTCCGGTGCAAACACGAACGATTGGTTTGTTCGGTGGAACGACCGTCAATCGTGTGGTCATGTGTGATGCTACAACAGGAGAGTGTCAGGATCTTGCCATTGATGAGGTTCCACAGTGGGTTGACCGTGCGTATCCTGCAAACCTGCTCATTCAGCAGTACAACTGGAGCGGACGGTACTCGAATGGTTGGCTGAACTCGTGGCTCGGACAGTCGGGTGTGGTGCAAACAACGCCGGGTGCCGATGGTCAGCTTGGGTACAACTACATCGCCAAGGATGATGACGTGTGGGTGTACACCGGAGTCACCTCCGCTACGGCGGACAATTCGATTGTGGGCTTCGTGTTAGTTAACCAACGTACTGCTGAGTCGCATTTCTACTCCGTATCGGGTGCGACTGAAGAATCGGCGATGCAGTCGGCCGAGGGCCAGGTGCAAAACTTGCGCTATAGTGCCACGTTCCCGTTGCTTATTAACGTATCGAATCAGCCCACGTACTTCATGTCGTTGAAGGATGACGCTGGTTTGGTGAAGCAGTTCGCAATGGTCGATATTCAACGCTACCAAAACGTTGCGATCGGTGCGACGGTGGCGGAATGTCAAAAGGCCTACGAGACGCTACTCGCCACGAATGGTGTTGCGGTCGATTCCGAAACACCAATCGAGGGTACTACAGCGACGGGCGTTATCGACCACATCGCACAGGCGGTGGTGGAGGGTAACTCCCACTTCTACGTGACGCTTGTGGGCGATGACAACATCTACGACTTCGCTATTCCGGCGCTGATTGAGGTGGTTGGGTTTAAAGAGGGCGATGAAGTTTCGTTTACCTATGTGGAAGGTGGCACGCTGTGTGCAGTGAGCGAGATTATCTCGGTTAAGGGGCGCGCTCTTGCTGATGATACGCAGGCTTCTGCTGATGGCACACCAGCCGACGATGCTTCAGCGGATGATCAAGCATCGGGTGAAGGTGATGCTTCAAAGGATGATGCGGCTACGGTTGACGTCTAATACGATGTCGCTTTCACGGATGTGTAGGCTGCTGGATGAGATAGGGCTGCTAAGGTATAAAGCCAGCCACATCCTGTGAAGCAAGAGGCTCGGGCACGCTTTGTTGAGTGAGCCGAGCAGTCGAGCACGCTATTGATCTTTTGTGGGGAAGCCGAGTAACTGTCGGCTTCCCCTTGACAAATTGAATCGTGATGTAAAAATGGACAAGCTGCCTTTTGCGAGGTAGTGAAAGAGAAACCGTTCCGCTGCTGCAGACAGCAGGTGCCGAAAGGCTTAAACGCATGAGTGCGGCCCGCCGAGGTGGTCATTGCAAGCTCACGCTTTCGACGACCCCCGCTGTCTCAAACGGCGGGGGTCGTTCTTTCGAGTGACGATCCCACCCGTAGATGGGCGGAACCCGAGCTTGGAAGAGAAGGAGGTGTATTGCATGCCCAATTTGAAGAACCAGGAAACGCTTGAGAAGATTAAGGGTGATCTGGACGGCGTAAACGCGATGTGGGTTGTGGACTACCGCGGCCTGAGCGTGAAGGAAATCGAAGCGCTTCGCGGTACGATTCGTGAAGCAGATGCTCGCATGAAAGTGTATAAGAACACGCTCATGCACATCGCTCTCGAGGAACTCGAGCTGCCGAATTTGGACGTTGTGCTGGAAGGTCCGTCCGCATTCGTCTTCTCCGGCAACGACGTTGCCGCTTCGGCTAAGGCGATCAAGGAGTTCGCGAAGACGAACCCGAACTTGGTCATCAAGGGCGGCATGATGGACGGCGCGTTCGTGGATGCCGATCAGGTGGAGGCCATTGCCTCGCTGCCGTCTCGCGAGCAGCTGCTCGCCCAGATCGCTGGTGCCATCAGCGGCGTTGCCCGCGGCCTTGCCGTGTGCGTCAACGGCGTGCCCAGTGGCTTGGCTCGTGCCATCAAGGCGGTGTCCGAGCAAAAGCCCGCAGCGTAAGCGCTGCATGCGCGCGGTGACGCGCGCCTCTATAGTGAGAAAACAAGCTGCATGAGCGCAGCGAAACGAAAGGAATTGAAATGACCAACGAAGAGATCATTGAGGCGCTGAAGGAAATGACCCTTCTGCAGGCCAGCGAGCTTGTTTCCATGATTGAGGAAACCTTTGGTGTTTCCGCCGCCGCCCCGGCTGCCGTTATGGCCGCTGCTCCGGCTGATGGTGCTGCCGCTGCCGAGGAAAAGACCGAGTTCGACGTCGTGCTCGAGGGCTTCGGTGACAACAAGATCGCCGTCATTAAGGTTGTCCGCGAGATCACCAGCCTGGGCCTGAAGGAGGCCAAGGAGGTCGTGGAGAGCGCTCCGAAGGCCATCCAGGAGGGCATCGCCAAGGAGAAGGCTGAAGAGATTAAGGCTAAGCTCGAGGAAGCCGGCGCTGCCGTTACCTTGAAGTAAAGAGCTTCTCCGCTCTATGAGCGAAAACAAAGGCGTTGTCGCGCATACTGCACAATGATGTCACGTACGAAGCGAGGGATTCTTGCATTATCTGCAGGACCCTCGCTTTTCGTTGTGCAGTGGAAAGTGACAGCGTGGTAACCGCTTTGCGCGCATGGATTGCTACGTCGTATAGTTTCAGGGGAAGCGCTGATTGAAACTCGGTGCGGTGTACTCATACTAGGGCGTTCTTCCCATTGTAAGGAAACGCAGGATAGGAGCATTCGTGCAACAAGGCTATTTCGATACAGCTTGGAGTGATGTTAGTGGTTCGCCAGGTTGGGTTGGCAAGCTGCTCCTTTTGACGCTGGTGAGTCTTATCCCTGTATTCGGGTGGATCGTGGTTCTTGGGTACCTGTTTGGTTGGGCGCGTGAGATCGCTTGGGGCGTGCGTGCGCCGCTTCCTGCTCGTATTTTCGGAAACGTCGACGGCTTGCTGTATAGTCGGGGCGCCTCTGTTTTGGTCATACTGTTTCTGTTTAGTCTTGCTCCTTTTCTCCTGTCGTGTTTGTATGAAGGCGTGTCCGACGTTGGCGGCAGCGTAGCTGAACGCTTCCTTAACTTGGTGCCAGTTGCGCATGTTGCCACTCCGATGATCACACTGGCGGCATCGCTCATTGCTGTTATGTTCGCGTTGGTGGGCTCGATGCGTGCAAGCATTTACGGACGGCTTGCTTCGGGTTTGCAGATAAACCGCATTTGGACGATGATCCGCTACGATATGAACGGACTGCTGCGCATCGCCGGTATGGCTGCCTTACTCTCGCTTGCTGCTGTGGGGGTTGTTCTTGTTTTAATGATCGTTATTGAGGGGCTTGGCCTGCTTGTTGCATGGATCGTATCAGGGGGAGGTGCTCATGTCTGGCCGCGGGGCTTCGGCATGGCGCTGTTCGCAGCATTTTGCGTGATTGCTTCGTTGTGTTTGTGCTCGGCGCTCGTCTCGGCGATGATGGTGTTCGCGACGACGATAGTCGTCCGTGCACTTGGGCATTGGACAGCTCAGTTCGACGTTGCTCATTGGCGGGGTCAGGATGATCCCCTGCCGTTCGAGGAAGCGCAAAGCTCCCGTATATAACTTGAAGGCATGTAGGTGGGATGTCTTGTGCGCACGTGGGTTTGCCGGTGGTGTGGGGTTTCGCTACACTGAATTGCAACAAGGGTTTGAATCAATACGGCTTGGCAGGTGCGTCGCGTGGGCTTTCTTCCGATAAGCAGAGATGAGATGCTTGATCGAGGGTGGGATCAGGTTGACTTCGTCTACGTGTGTGGTGACGCATACGTAGACCACCCCTCGTTCGGCGCTGCCATCATCACGCGGTTGCTTGAGGCGAACGGGTTTAAAGTGGGCGTCATCGCGCAGCCTGATTGGCGTGATCCAGCGAGTATGACTGTGTTCGATGAGCCGCGCTTGGGCTTTTTTGTGTCGTCGGGGAACATGGATTCCATGGTGAACCACTATACGGTGGCAAAGCGCCGTCGTAAAACCGACGCCTATTCGCCAGGTGGGCGCATGGGATTGCGTCCCGATCATGCGACGGTTGTGTACAGCAACCTTATTCGGCGCACGTACAAGCGCGTGCCCATTATCCTAGGCGGTATCGAGGCGAGCTTGCGTAGGATGGCCCATTATGATTACTGGTCCGATCGCATGAAAAGGTCGATCCTCCTTGACTCCGGCGCTGACCTGGTGTCGTATGGCATGGGAGAGCATTCCGTTATTCAAATTGCTGAAGCACTCGATGCTGGCTTAGATATCCGTGATATCACGTTTATCGACGGCACGGTGTACCGCACAACATCGCTTGAACACGTGTACGATGCTGTTGAACTCCCGTCGTATCAGAGCATGCTTGATGATCGCTTGCAATATGCCCGCAGCTTTCAGGTGCAGTACGCCAACAGCGACCCATTTCAGGGAAAGCGTTTAGTTGAGCCATATTCCGACCACCTGTATGTCGTACAGAATCCGCCAGCGCAGCCGCTCACACAGCAGGAAATGGACGCCGTGTATCGTCTGCCATATATGCGCGCATACCATCCTTCCTACGAAGCCGCTGGTGGTGTGCCTGCAATCCGTGAAGTTAAGTTCAGCCTGACAAGCGCCCGGGGGTGCTTCGGTGAATGTTCGTTTTGTGCGCTTACGTTCCATCAGGGGCGCATCATACAGTCGCGCAGCCATGAATCGCTTATTGATGAGGCACGCTTGATCACACAAGACCCCGACTTCAAGGGTTATCTGCACGACGTGGGAGGCCCGACCGCGAATTTTCGGCAACCAGCATGTGCTGCTCAGCTCAAGCGGGGCGCGTGTGTGGGAAAGCGTTGCCTGGCACCCAAGCCGTGTCGGAAGCTTGAGGCTGATCACTCCGATTACCGGGCACTCCTGCGTAAGCTGCGAATGCTTCCCGGTGTGAAGAAGGTGTTCGTCCGTTCGGGCATCCGCTTCGATTACGTGTTGGCCGATACTACTTGCGGTGATGACTTCCTACGTGAGCTCACCGAATACCACGTGAGCGGTCAGTTGAAGGTCGCCCCCGAGCATGTGTCTGATACGGTACTGCAGGCGATGGGCAAGCCGGAAAACCAGGCATACACGCGTTTCGTAAAACGCTATGCTCAGCTCAACGACGAGCTCGGAAAGAAGCAGTATCTCGTGCCGTATCTGATGTCGTCGCATCCGGGTTCGACGCTTGATGCTGCCATTGAACTTGCCGAATATGTACGCGATTTAGGGTACATGCCCGAGCAGGTGCAGGACTTCTACCCGACACCCTCGACGGTGTCAACCTGTATGTATGCGACTGGTGTGGATCCCCGCACGATGGAGCCAATTTTTGTGCCGAAAAGTCCACATGAGAAGGCGCTGCAGCGGGCTCTTATTCAGTATCGAAATCCGAAAAACCGCGATTTGGTGTGCGAGGCGCTGCGAAAAGCAGGTCGTACTGACCTTATCGGCTATGGGAGCGAATGCCTGGTGCGTCCAAAGAAGGGTAGCAGTCCCTCGCGTCCGCATGGCGGAGGGAACAGTCCCTCGCGTTCGTGCGGCGGCGGGAGCGGCGAGACCAAAGGCAAAGCGCGCAAGAAGCGCCGGTAGAGCATGGTGATCGTGTTACAATGTCGGCCATGACTGAAGCGACTCAAATCTCACTTACTGTTCCCGGAAGCGTCGATATGACGCTTCTTGTTGGGCCTGCCGACGAAGCCCTGCGCGCCATCCAAGCTGCGTTTTCTTCGCGGGTGACCGTGCGTGGTAATGTTATTGCGCTCGAAGGCGATCCATCCGAGGTACAAACGCTAACCGCGTTGTTCTCTGATCTGATTAAGCGGGCTGAAAGGGGCGAAATCGCCACGGCCGACTACGTTACCCACTTTGTTGAGTTGTTGCGTTCGGCGGCATTTTCGCCCGATGCATTGCGCGAGGATATCCTGCTCACGTACCGCGGCCGCGCCATTCGTCCGAAGACGACGGGGCAAAAGCGCTATGTTGACGCCATTCGCTCGCATACTGTCACGTTCGGTATTGGACCAGCTGGCACAGGTAAAACCTACCTGGCTATGGCGCTTGCCGTGGCGGCGCTGAAGCGCAAAGAGGTCGACCGCATCGTGCTCACCCGTCCCATTGTTGAGGCGGGGGAGAACCTGGGGTTTCTTCCAGGAACGCTTACCGAGAAGGTTGATCCGTACATCCGACCGCTCTACGATGCGCTCTTCGACATGACTGATATGGAGAAGGCTGGGCAGCTGCTCGAGAATGGCATTATCGAGATCGCGCCGTTGGCGTTCATGCGAGGGCGTACGCTCAACAACAGTTTCGTTATCTTGGACGAAGCGCAGAACACGACGCCCGAGCAGATGAAGATGTTTTTAACGCGTTTAGGATTCGGAACAAAGATGGTTGTAACCGGTGACGTCACGCAGCTCGATCTTCCCCGTGGGGTATCGGGTTTGAAAGGAGCCCAGCGTATTCTTGGCGGTATCGACGATATTGCTTTCTGTGAGTTCACGGGAAGTGATGTTGTCAGGCATTCGCTCGTGGCCTCCATCGTAGCGGCATACGAAAAAGCGTAAAGGCGGGAGTGTAACCTATGGAAATACAAATCAATTACGATTACCGTTTTGATGATCTTGAGCGCATGCCACTGCACGAGCTAACGCAGTTCGTTTTGGTGCGTGAACAGCAACCGTCTATGACTGAAGTATCCATCAACTTCGTGAAAGACGGGATCATTGCCGAACTGAACGAGCGTTATCGCGGAAAGATCGGTCCGACCGACGTGCTGTCGTTCGAATGTGATGGCATTGACGACGAAATGCCGGCGGTAGGCGATGGCGAAGTGTACGAGTTGGGCGACATCGTTATCGCACCTGACGTCGCCGCTCGCCAGACGCAGGAGTTCGGTACTACCTTTGAGGAAGAGATCAGTCTGCTGCTCGTGCACGGACTGTTGCATCTGTGCGGTTACGACCATATTGAAGACGATGAGGCCGAGGTTATGGAGACTCGCGAAGCCGAGCTGCTCGCCGAATGGGCAAAGCGCTAATGTCCAATAAAGAGCGCGTATCGCGGTTGGACTGCGGAAACTGCGAACGGTTTTCGCACGATGGTGCGCCGTACGCTGCTGGTCACACGACACTTCCACACTCGTTTCTGTATGCGGCGCGGGGCATTGGATATGCCGTTGTTACGCAGCGCAACATGAAGATACATCTTGCATTTGCTGTGCTCGCCATTGTCTTGGGAGTGTGGCTGCGTATCGATGCTCACTCGTGGGCGGCGGTTGCGATTTGCATTGCTTTAGTGACTGCGACCGAATGCATGAACACCGCAATTGAGCTCATTGTCGATGCGGTGTCGCCCGGCTACTCCGAATTCGCTCGCCATGCGAAGGATTGCGCTGCGGGGTGCGTGTTGCTGTGCGCGTTGGGATCGGTTGCTGTGGCGATTGCTGTTTTTGGCGGGCCCTTGCTCGCGCTGCTTTAGAAAGGCCAAGCTTATGAACGACTTTGAGGTATTCGATCCGACGGATTGGGACGAAGAAGAGGCGCTGGCTGCAGGTGTGGTTGAGTTTCCTGGTGCGCCATCGGGTGACGTATGTCATGAGCAAGACGCGAATGTATCGGACGGCGCGGTGTTCAAATCGGGTTTCGTGACGCTTGTCGGACGCCCGAATGCGGGCAAGTCGACGCTGCTGAACGCCGTTATGGAAAAAAAGATTGCCATCACGTCGAACACGGCCCAGACAACGCGCCATCGATTCCGTGCCGTGCTAACGCGCGAGAGTTCGCAGATTGTCATCGTAGATACGCCGGGCCTACATAAGCCGCACGATGCGCTGGGTGAAGAGTTGAACGTTAGCGCACTGAAAGCCCTTGAGGACGTTGACGTGGTGGCAATGGTTATCGACTCGTCGCAACCTATCGGCCGTGGAGACGAATGGGTTGCTGCGCAAATCCGCCGAAGCCGAGCTCGCAAAATCTGCGTGCTGTCGAAGACCGATTTGGTGCGTGGTGAAGCGCTGGCAGTGCAGCGTGCATCTGCCGAAGCGCTTGCCGACTGGGATGCAATGGTGGGGTTGTCGTCGACACGCCACCACAACATTGATGCATTCATTGAGGAAGTTGAGTTTCTGCTGCCGCAGGGACCGATGTGGTTTCCCGCCGACATGGATACCGACCAGCCTATCGAGGTAGTCGTTGCGGAGTTCGTGCGTGAAAAGATACTGCGCGGTTTCCGCGATGAGGTGCCGCACGCCATTGGTGTTGCGGTCGATCATATGGACTACGATCGCAAAAAGGACCTTCACCGTATTGCCGCGACCATTTATGTGGAGCGCGAAAGTCAGAAGGGTATCATCGTTGGCAAACGTGGCGCTGCTATCAAGCGTATTGGTACCGAAGCGCGTGCCGATTTAGAGCAACTTTTGGGTACCAGGGTGTATCTTGACCTCGAAGTAAAGGTGAAGAAAAACTGGAGACGCGACGCAAACCAAATCAGGCGGTTTGGCTACGGGGAATAAGAGGGTGCGCTCGCGCTGTGCACGCCGATACATAGTAGTGTATCGCGCGGCATGGAATGTTGGTGCATGTTTTGGCTTGGGAGCAGGTAAGACCCAAGAAAAGCCACGTGCTTGGGATACAATTCCCTCGGTTGGGTTTTGCGAGAAAGCGTGCGTATGATTTGCTCTCAATGCGGATCGGAAAACAGGGAAGGCGCGAAGTTCTGTGACGAATGTGGCAGGCCGTTGCTTCCTGAAATAGTTCCTGAGTCGGATGCGGCTGATCTTAGTAACTCTGCGGCAGATGTCGATCGGACGCAGGAACTCGAAGCTGTCGATATAGATGGCGACGCAAAGCCGTCCGACAGTCTCGAATCGTTGGATGCTGCCCCGTTCCATTCGGGGCCGCATGTCGCTGTGCACCGCGATGACGAAAGCGATGATGAAGAGGATCTTCCTCAATCCGAATTTACGCTCGATCTTCGTGGTTTTGACGAATGTCTCGTTGAACCTGGGTATGTGCCGCCGCGCGTGTCATGGAACTCGGGTGACACGATGGAGTTGCCTCGCATCGATGACGCGCCATCTGTTCCGCGCCGTGATTTCCGTGCGCCCGATCAAAACGAAAAGAAGGGCTTGTTCCGCAAAGGGGATACGGCGAAGAAGCTAAAACAGGCTGAACAGACGCAAGAGCAGGCTCGCAGACAGGCGCAGCAAGAACAAAAGCAAGACCAAAAGCAGAAGACTCCCAAGCGCTCCGGCAAGTTAAAGGCAGGGCTTCTCGTTGCCGTGTGCTTGATTGCAATTGGTGTGGCGGCGTTGGGCTTGACGTATCAATTCGAAATGTGGGGTGGCAAGACTATTCCCAATGTAGTGGGGCTCACGCAGGCTGATGCGACCTTTATGCTCGAGAGTAAAGGCTTTTCCGTGCGTGAAACAAAGGTCAAGTCGGATGAAACTGAAGGGCTCGTGCTCATGGTTGATCCTGGCGTTGACTCCCGCGTGTCGGCTGGCTCGGAGGTTGTCATCCATGTTTCGCAGTCGAGAAGTATCCCTAATGTTGTTGGCATGCAGCGTGATGAAGCGCTCGCTTTGCTCGAACAAGAGGGATTTGAGCAGGTGAAGGTGGAAACTCAGAAATCCGATGAGCAGGAAGGGCTGGTCGTGGGCGTGACGCCTGCAGCTGGTGAGAAGGCAAAAGCGGTCACGAGTATCACCGTTACCGTTACTGCTCCGTATTGCGTTCCGGACGTGATGGGTCTTACTTGGGACGAAATGATTGCTGCCATCGAAGGTGAAGGGTACGTTTACGATGTCGCCTACGTGTACGACGACTCTGTCGCCGAGGGTACCGTTTTAGGGACAGATCCCGCAGCGGGCGAGAAGCTGCCGAGTGGGTCTGTTGTGGTTATTCAGCTTGCAAAATCGCGCGGTGCCGAGCTCGAGGCTGCGGCGATGAACTATCTGCAAGGAGCTGGCAGCATCACGCTTGGCGGGGTGAGCTATGCGATCATGTCGGTTGATTCGGTTGCCTACGAAGGTAATGACACTACGTCATTTACGGTCACGTGTGCTGCTGTTACCGTACTCGACGGTGAAACAGTGTACGGGTCGAACAAACAGAAGTCGGGCGTTATCGTATGGGACGCCAACAACAACATCGTGAGTGTGTCATAAGGGCGTAGCTTGTGTCAACGGCTACGTATACCGCTCGTGCGATAGTGCTTCGCCGAACCAAACTCGGCGAAAGCGACCTGATTGTTACGTTTTTGGCCGATGATGGCTCTCAGGTGCGCGCGGTTGCCAAAGGGGCACGCAAACCGACGAGTTCGTTCGCTGCGCGTCTTGAACTGTATTCTCACGTTGATATGCTGCTGGCGAAGGGTAGAAACCTCGACATCGTGAAGGAAGTTCGCCTTAATGCCAGCAACGTTGCTCTCAGGAGTTCGCTTGAACTGTCAACCTGTGCTTCTGCAGGGGCTGAGCTTTTGGGGAAGGTGTCGCAGACAGGGCTTTCAAACTGTAAGTTGTTTGCGCTGTCGTCTACGGCGTTTTCCGCCATGGCTGCCGCAGATGTCGACCATGCGCTGGCCATGTGCGCCGCGTTGCTATTGAAAACGCTGGCGTTTTCGGGTGTTAAGCCGCAGCTTACGCGTTGCGTTTGCTGTGATGCGACAATCAATCTGCGCACATGTCAGGAGCTCGTGCCCGTTTCGTGCGAAGAGGGTGGCGTGGTGTGCCCCGCCTGTGCGCGACGATGTGAGTCGGTGGCGATGCCTGCTGCTGCACTCGCGTGGTCAGAGACGCTGCTGTACTCGACATTCGAGCAAATATCAGGTATGACGGTTGACCGGAATGGTAGCTTCGGTGCATTGCGGCTTTGCCAACGCTGGACGCAGTATCATGTGGGCGCGAATCTGAAGTCGCTCGATTTTCTGTTCTCCTGCGGATTGTTCTGACGAGGCGATCCGTTTCGAAAGCATGTGAAGAAGGAAAGGAAGCAATATATGTACACGTATATAACTCGAGGCGTTTGCGCTCAAGCGATATGCATTGATCTTGAGGGTGATACGGTGGGAGATGTGCAGTTCATTGGTGGCTGTAACGGGAACTTGAAGGCCATTTCTAAGCTGGTGCGCGGCATGACCGTCGATCAAGTGGCCGAGCTGCTCGAGGGTAATACCTGCGGTCCTAAGCCAACCTCGTGTGCCGATCAGCTGGTGGCGGGGCTGCGCGAGGCGCAGCGCGCTGCGGGTGCTATTCGGTAGTGCTAACCTCGCAAATTGACTAGGCACAGGCAGGGCGCACATGATGTGCGGAAGGTGTGGCGAGCGGGCTTTTCGCTTGTTTTCCGCTGTTCGCGCCCTATAATGGATGGGCTGTGTTTTTCAGCATCCCCTTCCGCTTGGTTTTCATGGTTGTCGTATGGGTACTCAGCGGTCGGGCAGTGAATAAGGCGCGCGTCATCTGGCCGATGGCACGCGTGAGTGGTGGGGTAGCAACCCCGCATGACGAAAGGTGGACATCATGGCCGACAAGCTGAGCATTTCCAAAGAGCGCACCGCTGAGCTCATCAAGGAGTTCGGTAAGAACGAGCACGATTCGGGCAGCTCCGAGGTTCAAGTTGCGATCCTTACCGAGCGCATCCGTAACCTCACCGAGCATCTGAAGGTGCACAAGAAGGACAACCATTCTCGCCGTGGTTTGATGATGCTCATCGGCAAGCGTCGCGGCTTGCTGAAGTACATCAAGAACCGCGATATCGATGAATACCGCGCTCTCATCAAGAAACTCGGCATCCGCGACAACATCTAAGAGGACTAAGGCCCGCTTCGGCGGGCCTTCGTTTAGGAGCGAAAGCTCCTGAGACGGCCGGAAGCGTAAGGGCGTTGCTGGTCGTGATGGCGCCGAACCCTAAGTAGCCGCCATCGAAGAAGTCCGCGTGCAATAGGGCATGCGGGACAGAAGAGAAAGACATAAATCTATGAACAAAATCGTCGAGTCCTTCGAGCTGTACGGCAAGAGCTATCGGCTCGAAACGGGGGAGCTTGCAAAGCAGGCGTCGGGAGCGGTATTGGTTACTCAGGGTGACACAACCGTGCTTGTGACAGCGGTCATATCCGACGAAGAACGCGATTACGACTTCTTCCCTCTGACGGTCGACTTTATCGAGAAGATGTATGCGGTTGGTCGCATTCCGGGCGGCTACTTGAAGCGTGAGGCAAAGCCGTCGGACAAGGGCACGCTCACGGCTCGCATGATCGACCGCCCCATCCGTCCGGGTTTCGTTGATGGCTTTAAGCACGAAGTTCATGTGGTGGCAACTACGTTTGTGTGTGACAGCGTGAATCCGCCCGACGCCATCTGTGTCATGGGTGCCTCCGCTGCGCTCATGTTGGGCGCCGCGCCCTTCGATGGTCCTGCGGCCTGTGTGCGTATAGCTCGCAATGTGGAAACAGGAGAGTTTATCGTAAACCCCACGTACGAAGAGCAGGAGGCGTCGGATCTCGAACTCACCATTGCCGGCACCGCCGACTACATTTCCATGGTCGAAGCGGGTGCGAAGGAAGTCAGCGAAGAGGACATGTTGGCCGCTATGACTTTTGGTCAGGAAGCCATTGCGGCATTTTGCGCTAAGCAGCAGGAGTTTTTGAACAAGTGCGACATCCAGCCTCGCGAGTGGACCATTCATGTGGCCGACCCTTCCATCGCCGAGCGCATTGCGCCCTTTGCAGCCGACATGTCTGCGGCTTTGAAGGATGCCGACAAGCTTGCGCGCATGGGTAAAGTTGACGAGTTGAAGCGTCGCATCACCGAAGAGCAATTCACCGAGGACGAGCGTGCAAACTGGAAGGGCGACATCGCCGCCGAGCTGAAGAAGCTCGAGAAGCATGCCATGCGTGCGATGGTTATCGAAACAGGCGAGCGCGCTGACGGCCGTACCCCTGAAGAGATTCGCCCGCTACACATCGTGCCGGGTTATCTGCCTCGCGTGCACGGTTCGGGTTTGTTCCAGCGTGGTCAGACCCAGGTGATGAGCGTGTGCACGTTAGGTATGCTCAACGAATGGCAGCGTTTGGATACCATTGACCCCGCTGAAGGCAAGCGGTATATGCATCAGTACAACTTCCCGCCGTACTGCACGGGTGAAACTGGTCGCATGGGTGCGCCCAAGCGCCGCGAGATCGGGCATGGTGCGCTGGCCGAGCGCGCTTTACTGCCGGTGCTGCCCAGTGAGGACGATTTCCCCTATGCCATCCGCGTGGTGTCTGAGGTGCTGGAATCGAACGGATCCTCGTCGATGGCTTCCACGTGCGGCAGCACGCTTGCGCTCATGGATGCGGGTGTTCCTATCTTAGAGCCAGTGTCCGGCATCGCTATGGGTTTGATCAAGGAAGGCGACGACGTAGTGGTGCTCTCGGACATCCAAGGTCTCGAGGACTTCCTGGGCGACATGGACTTTAAGGTGTGCGGCACCCGCAACGGCATCACTGCGCTTCAGATGGACAACAAGGCGAAGGGTCTTTCCGTGGACATTCTGTCGCGTGCGCTCAAGCAGGCGCATGAGGGTCGCGCGTACATTTTACAGGCCATGCTCAAGCAAATCGAAGCTCCCCGCACCGAGCTGTCCGAGTTCGCGCCCCGCATCGAAACTATCCACATTCCGGTTGACAAGATTCGAGACGTCATCGGTAGCGGCGGCAAGGTTGTCCGCGGCATTCAGGATGAAACCGGTGCAAACATCGACATCCAGGAAGACGGCACCATTCATATCGCTGCGGTCGACGGCAACGCTGGCGCTGCAGCCAAGGCTATGATCCTCGGCATCGTGAAGGAGCCCGAGGTGGGCGAAATCTACGAAGGCGAGGTTGTGGGTATCAAGGACTTCGGTGCATTCATCAAGCTGACGCCTGGTAAAGACGGTCTGCTGCATATCAGTCGCATGGCGAATGGCCGCGTTGGTAAGGTGGAGGATGTGCTGTCGCTTGGCGATGTGGTGAAGGTGCAGGTGCTCGAAATTGATCCGAAAACAGGCAAGATTTCGTTGGATCGCCTGGAAAAGCCCGATGCGCCCGAGAGTTCCGCTCCCGCGCGTCATGATCGCGATGATCGCCCGCGCGGCGACCGTCGTGGTGAGCGGCCTCGTCCCGGTCAGGGCAGTCGCACACCACGTCGTCGGCATGAGGCGTAATTTGTATTGCAGTTGCTGACGCAACTGCAATAACCTTGATGCTGCGAAGGGCTCTGGCACCCGTCCTTGCTCCGTATGTAAGACTCGGCACGCTTGACATGCGCTTGGTCTTGAGGCGGGGTAATTCCGGGCACCAGAGCCCTTCTTGCTGGCTTTGTCGAGCATGCGCGTTATAACATAACGGGGAAAGGGAAAGCGCTGTTACGTTTGGAACCGCAAGCATGGGTGCATGGCGGGCTCGTAGCGTCGTGGATGTTTCGCTGTTCCTTCGCGGAACAATAGAATGGAGAGAACTATGATTAAGGTAGCTGTTGCTGGTTGCGCGGGACGGATGGGTTCGGCAGCGGTGGATGCCATCACCGCTGAGAGTGACATGGAAGTTGTTTGCGGGGTTGACCCGTTTGCACAGGGCGATGCTGTATTTCCTGTGTACGCTTCTGTTGAAGCGGCGCTTGACGCGCATGAGGTTGACGTGCTTGTTGACTTCACGCGGCCGGACGTAGTGGAAGGAAATCTTGCCATCGCTTTGCCGCGTGGTGTGAACTGCGTGGTGGGCACTACCGGGCTTTCGAACGATGTGCTCGAAGCGCTTGCCGCCACCGCGCAAGAAGATACCTGTCTCTTTTACGCCCCGAACTTCACCACGGGTGCGGTGCTTATGATGCAGTTCGCGAAGGCGGCGGCACCCTTCTTTCCCGAAGCAGAGGTTATCGAGTTTCATCATGCGCGCAAACTGGATGCTCCTTCGGGTACGGCAATGCGTACGGCGCAGATTATTTCCTGTGCGCGCGGTGGCCACAAAAGTGAAGCCCCGGGCCATGAAACCGAAATCGCTGGTGCCGAAGGCGCGCGCGGGGCGCTCATTGATGGTGTGCCGGTGCACGCGGTTCGTTCTTCGGGGTTTGTTGCTAGCCAGGAGATTATCTTCGGCTCCATGGGCCAGACGCTTACGATCCGACATGATTCATGGGATCGCACGTCCTACATGCCTGGCGTGCTGCTGGGTATCCGCAGCGTTGGTGAACGGTGCGGTTTGATTGTCGGTTTGGAGAACTTCATGATGTAGGCATCATGCTGCGCATGATGGTGTGCCATAATATGCAGTTACTGAAAAAAGGTACCAATGCGGCCGCATCCGATGCGCGCGGCCGCCAAGTGAGGAGCGCGCAATGAGTCAGCTTTTGTTCGGTCGCATGATCCCTGCAATGATCACGCCTTTCGATGAGATGGGCAATGTCGATCTGAAAACGGCTGAAGCGTTGGCAGACCGTCTGATAGCGGGCGGCGCTGATTCGTTGCTCGTGTGTGCTACCACCGGCGAGAGTCCCACGGTGTCGCATGCCGAAAAGATGGACCTGTTTCGCACGGTTGCCGAGGTCGCCCGCGGGCGTGTTCCTGTTATCGCTAACGTCGGCGGCAATTGCACGTCCGATTCCATCGCACTTGCGCGCGAAGTGCAAGGCATTGGAGTTGACGGCTTCCTTTGCGTTGTGCCGTACTACAACAAGCCTCCGCAAGAGGGCATGTACCAGCATTTCGGATCAATCGCGCGTAGTGTCGATCTTCCGGTAGTGCTGTATAACATACCTGGTCGCTGCGTGGTGAACATGCAGGCCGACACTACCATCCGCTTGGCGAGGGACTTTGATAACATCGTCGGCGTGAAGGAATGTTCAGGCGACATGGATCAGGTGGGAAGGATCGCACGCGAAACACCGGAGCACTTCAACGTGTATTCCGGTGACGACGCATCGACGTGCGAAATCATGAAGCAAGGCGGCGTGGGGGTCATCTCCACCACAGGAAACGTGGCTCCTGCCCGTATGAAGGAAATCGTCGAGCTGTGTGCTTCGGGCGACTGGGATGCGGCAAAGCGGGCCAATGAGCGCTTGTTGCCGCTGATGGAGGGCTTATTTGAAACCTCCAATCCCATTCTTGTGAAGGAGGCATTACGCCTTCTCGGTTTTCCCGTGGGAGGCGTGCGCCTTCCTTTGGTGAGGGCCACGCGCCAACAGTCCGAGCGGCTTGCCGACGTCATGCGCGAGGTGGGCATTCTCTAGAGAAATACTGGCTGGAACCGACTCGTCAGCGTTGGACTGACGGAATTGATCGGTGTTTCTCTCATCCACTTCGCTCGAACGAAAGGATGTAATGGAATCGAATAATACGCCGAAGAACGGCGAGGATGGCCAGCGGAACAAGCAGGGCGATCGCACTACGCGGTCGTATCGTCATGTCAAGCTCGAGCGCAAACGCCCTCAGCTAACAAAAGGATCGAAGTCCGACATGCCCGCAGACGATATATCGTTGCCGCAGAGCCAACGCAGGCGCCGTCTGCCGCAGCACAAGACCGGCAAGCGTGGGTCGGTGCTCAAGATCATCCCACTGGGAGGTCTTGACGCCATTGGTAAGAACATGACGGTGTTCGAATGCGAGGGCGACATGATCCTCGATGACGCCGGTCTTATGTTTCCCGATGATAGCCACCCAGGTGTTGACCTCATTTTGCCCGATTACACGTATCTGCTGGAAAACGCGAGCAAGCTTCGAGGCATCGTTATCACCCATGGGCACGAAGACCACACCGGAGCGCTTCCGTACGTGCTGAAGGATTTAGGGCTTGACATTCCCATCTATGCGACGAAGCTCACACTGGGGCTTATCGAGGGCAAATTTGCCGAACATCGCATCAAAAATGCCCGGTTATGCGAGATCAAAGCTGGTCAGACTGTCAAACTCGGCTGCATGGAAGCTGAGTTCTTCGCGGTCAACCACTCGATACCAGGCGCGGTTGGCGTGCGCTTCAAAACGCCCGCTGGTACCGTGGTGCATACAGGCGACTTCAAGCTCGATCAAACGCCAATTGATGGCGTAACCACCGATTTCGGCGCGCTCGCCCGGTTTGGGCGGGAGGGTGTTGACCTCATGATGTCCGATTCGACAAATGCTCAAAACCCCAATTTCACGCCTTCTGAAGCTGAAGTTGGCAAAGAGCTCGACGCGATTATTTCGCGAGCAACGGGCCGCGTGATTATCGCGTCGTTCGCTAGTCATATCCACCGCATGCAGCAGATTTGTGACGCAGCGGTGAAAAACGGGCGCAAGGTGGTGGTGACGGGCCGATCGATGGTGCAAAACACCGACATCGCGCGACGGCTCGGATACCTCAACATTAGCGACAACGACATCATCGACGCGTATGACATAAAGGGCATTCCTCCCGAGCGCGTGGTTATCATGTGCACCGGTAGCCAAGGCGAGCCACTGTCGGCGTTGGCGCGCATCGCAAACGGCGAGCACAAGACAATCTCGCTCGATGCGGGCGACACGGTTATTGTGTCGGCAACACCTGTTCCTGGCAATGAGAAGGCGGTGACGAAGGTCATCAACGCGCTCGCGAAGCTGGGGCTGGATGTGTACGACAAGTCGCGTGCTCGGGTTCACGTATCGGGGCATGCTGGTGCCGAAGAGCTGAAGCTTGTGCTGTCCATTGTGAAACCGCATGCGTTTATGCCCGTGCATGGCGAGGCGACACATCTGCGCGCTCACGCCAAACTGGCTGAAGCGACGGGGGTGGCACCTGAAAACGTGTTCATTTGCGAGAACGGCGAATCGCTCGAGCTGTCCGCCGACGGCATCCGTCGGGGCGAAACGGTGCAAAGTGGCATTGTGTTTGTGGACGGATTGTCGGTGGGTGACACGTCGCAGGACGTGCTTGACGAGCGCAGTGCACTATCGGCACAAGGCTTCGCTGCGGTTGCTGCAGCCGTGTCGGGTGCGAAGAATTCGCTGGTTGGGCAGGTGAACGTTGAGCTGCACGGTGTTGCTGGTGGCGATGACGGATATCTTGCCGATGACGCGCAGAACTGCGTCGCCCGCGCCATGAACAAGGCGCTCAGCCGGGGTTTGCGTGGTCGCGACTTAGAGAAGGCGGTGAAAGACGCGTTGCGCAGCCTGCTATGGGATCGCACAAAGACGCGACCCATGGTGGTAGTCAGCTTCATTTACGTGTAGCCTGCAAGATGGGCTAAGTCGCTTTTCCCCGCGCATGGTGGTTGATGCGGGTGGGTGACTCGGCTTGCGGATGTGGCCAGCTGCCCTTCGATACCGGTCGATGGGCAGCGAAAAAACGAATCAAAAACGCAGCATGAAGGAGCGATTGTGGCCAATCGATCATCAAGCAAAACGGCATCCCGCGGTAAAGGAAACGGGAACTCTTCAAAACGGTCGTCTCAGCGGTCGTCTCAGCGGGGCCGCCGTCTGGGCGCGCGGCCAGCAGACGGCGAGCGGATGCTCGATGATCGCGCACGTCGTGAGATCGCGGGTGTGGTGTTCGCTATTGTGGCGCTGGTGCTGTTTGTTATTGCTGTCATGCCCACCGATGCGCTGCTTTCGCACCTTCTGTCGGGTGCGTTGCACCTTTCTGTCGGGTTGGGTGCGTATCTGATACCTGTGTTCTTGCTGATCGTGGGCGCGACGTTTGTTGTCAACATCGAACGTCAGCAAATTCCTGCACGGGTGTCGCTGGGGTTGGCACTCATTCTGTTTGCTATTCTCGTACTGCTGTCGCTGTTTACCCCCAATGTTACGCCGGAGGATCCAAGCGCACTGTTTGAGGAAGAAGCGCTGGTGGCGCGTGGCGGATACGTGGGCGCGGGCATCGCTTGGCTGGGAGTGAAGCTGCTTGGGCAGCCGGTGTCATGCATCATCATGGTTGGCGTAATCGTTATAGGTTTGGTGGTTATCGGGTTCTCGTTATCGAAGCTCATCGATCGTGTTCGCGCAATACGTGAGCAGCGTGAGGCACAGATGGGCGAGCAGCCCCATGGCGCGAAGGTTCCGTTGTTCGCGGCAGGTAAAGCGAACCGCGCGGCATCGGCGCATGATGTTGACGATCAGACGTCGGCCCAGATGGATGAGCGTTTGGCAGCAACCGACACGCGCGTGCTACCTGTGCTTCCCGGGCAGGTGCGCGCTTCTCGTTCGGGCAGACGCACCTCTCGTGCTGCAGTGCCTGCGACGTCTGCGACGCCTGCGGCCTCTTCAGTAACCGCATCTCTTGACCCATCTGAATCGACAAGCTTAACGCGTCGCCTTCCTGATATGTCTGGAAAGGCTGGGAAAACGCAGGCTCTCACGCGCAAGTTGGGGCATCGTGCCGATCAAGCTGATCAGACTGATCGCGAGAAGGACTCTGTTGCCGCGACGCGTAAGGCAGCTGGGAAAAAGCCCGCTACACCGATGGCTACCCCGCATCCGTCTGACGGCTTTGAGTTGCCGCCAATGTCGTTGCTGGCGGTGTCGAAGGACTCCAAACGTGACCAGGCGAGCGACGCCGAGCTACAGGAGACAGCCGCGTGCCTGCAAGAAACGCTCGAGGATTTCAACATTATGGCGCAGGTGGTTGGCTGGGTTGCTGGCCCAACCGTCACTTTGTACAAGGTCGATTTGCCTGCTGGCGTGCGCGTGAGCCGCGTCACCGCACTGCAAGACGACATTGCGCTTGCACTCGCCGCTCCAGGTGTGCGTATTTTCGCGCCCATTCCGGGAACGAATTTCGTGGGTATCGAGGTGCCCAACCGCACGCGGCAGATGGTGTTACTCGGCGATGTGCTGAAGGAAGCGCCGGACGGGCCGTTGCAAATCGCTATCGGCAAGGATGTCGAGGGTCATTGTATCGTGTCGGATTTGGCAAGAATGCCTCACTTGCTCATCGCCGGCACCACGGGTTCGGGCAAATCGGTGTCCATTCACGGCATGATCATGTCGATCCTTATGAGGGCCACACCTTCCGAAGTTCGCTTCATTATGATCGACCCGAAGCGCGTCGAGTTCATTTTGTACAACGGCATACCGCATCTCTACGTGCCCGTGGTGACCGACCCGAAGGAGGCGTCGAGCGCGTTGTCGTGGGGTGTTGCCGAAATGGAGCGTCGTCTGAAGGTGTTCTCGAAGATGGGCGTGCGTAACATTGGGCAATACAACGCCGAAGTGCAGTCTGGCGCTCTCGAGGACGATTCCTGTGAGGAACTGCCTTATATCGTCATCGTTATCGACGAGCTTGCTGACCTCATGATGAACGTCGGCAAGGAAGTGGAGTTTTCCATCAGTCGTATCGCGCAGCTGGCGCGCGCGGCGGGCATTCACCTGATCATTGCAACTCAGCGTCCGTCAACCAATGTGGTCACGGGTCTTATTAAGGCGAATATCACCAATCGTATCGCACTCAACGTGGCTAGCAGCATTGACAGCCGCGTTATTCTCGATTCGCCTGGCGCCGAGAAGCTCATTGGCAGGGGCGATTTGCTGTTGTCGAAGCCAGAGTACGCCAAGCCTCAGCGAATTCAGGGTTGCTGGGTTGAAGATGACGAGATTAACGCCGTCGTTGAGGTACTGAAGGCCCAAGGTGAGCCGGAATACCATTCGGAAATCTTGCAGACAAACCTCATCACGTTGGGCGCGTCGCAGCCCGATGGGTCGGGTGGCTCGGGTACGGCCGATGATCCGCGGCTTTGGGAGGCTGCCGACATTGTGGTAAGTACCGGTTTGGGATCAACTTCGAACATTCAGCGTCGGCTCAGCGTCGGGTATTCCCGTGCGGGCCGTATAATGGACATGCTCGAGGAAAAGGGCGTTGTAGGTCCCCCGAACGGCAGTAAGCCGCGCGAGGTGCTCGTTGACGCCATGGAACTTGAGACGCTGAAGGCCTTCGAGGCTCAAGATGCGGCAAGCGGAGAGGACTAAGACCGTGGCTTACAACGATTTCGGACAGCTGCTTCGTGAAGCGCGCGAACGCAAAGGCTATGATCTGCCCACAGCGGCGCGGAGGCTTCGCATCAGGCCCGATGTTATTAGGGCAATAGAAAACAGCGACTATGAGAAAATGCCGCCACGCGGCTACGCTCGCAACATGGTGAACGCGTATGCGAGATTGGTGGGGCTCAACCCTACCGAGGTCACGCGCATGTACCTGGACGGTGCGTACGATCATCGTAACGGACGGCAGATGGGGCAGGGGCCTACGCATGGGGGTTTCGATATGCCAGGGGCGTCGCGCACGCAGCGCATGTCGGGCCGCACGGCGCGCGATCGTTCCGATCAAGGTATGCGCGATAGTCGCCGCATGCGCGACGATGCGGGCATGACCTCACGGCGTGACATGCGCGCGGGCGGCATGCGTGCCGATCCCTTTGATGACCGCGCGTCATCGCGTTCGCGGCGCACGGGCGCAGCCCCGCGCGACGGCCGTGGTGCGCGATCGCAAAGCCAAGGCGCTGCGCTGCCCGCATGGGGCGGTTTTGGGCGTGACAACATGAGGGCTTCACGCGGGTCGTCGGTCAGGCGTAGCGGCGGCCCCATGTACGCCAACGTGTACTCGGCCCCAGCGACGAGCCCCTTGCAGGGACGCTTGCCGTTCATTGTGGCGGGTGTGATCATTCTCGTGCTGCTTGTTATTGTTGTCTCGCTGCTTACGGGTAACGGCAAGCAGAAGGAAGAAGATGTGCCATCGGTGCCCGTGACGGGGCTGACCGATACGACGGTTGATGATAATGCGGATGCGAATACGAACACAGCTCCGGAACCTGTTAAGGAAACTGCACCGACAAAGGCGACGCTTGTGTGCAAGGTTGCCGACGGCATGGAGGCCTACATCGAGGTGTACGTTGACGGCGAAACGGCTCCCTCAACGGTTGAAATGCTAACAGGCCCAGCAGAGAAGTCGTTCGACGTAACAGGAACACTCCAGTTTGTTACCGCTGCTCCAAGTGCAGTAACCCTTGAGCTTGACGGCGAAAAAGTTGAGCTTACCGAGGCAACAGCAGGAACGGGCATCTACTCGTATACGGTTGATTTCGCTGACATCTTAAAGAAGTGGAACGAAGAGCATCCTGGTTCTGCTTCGACAAGTGGCGCAAGCACATCCTCGGGAAGCAGTGACACGAGTTCTGCTAATGGATCAGGTACGCAAGCCGCAGGGGGCACAAGCTCGCAAGCATCAGGTAATACAAGTACGCAAGCCACAAGTAACATAGGTACGCAAACAGCAGGTAATACAAGCTCGGCTGAATAGCGGTTGTTGACGGGTATTGGCGTCTTGATTTGCCCGAGCGAGCCTTGAGCGGCAAGGTGCGTTTATGGTAAAATATCAATTTGCGTTTTTGTGCCCTTATGGGTCGATTTCGGTACCTAGAAGGAAGGGGCTCACACGTGGCTAAAGCTTCGCAAGAGCAAACGGAGGCACGCGAGATGGAAGAAACTTCCGCCAAACACGATCTTGAAGAAACGTTCGATGACATTGAGGATGCTCCCGAAAGTGTTGTTGCTGCCGGAGTTCCCATTGAGGATGACAAGATTGAGTCCAGCGTTTCCGAAGAGGGCAGCGAGGACGATCTGCTCGTCGGCATTCCCGAAGAAGAACTGAAGGCAGTTGCCGACGTCCAATTGCCGAAGATTACTGGCCGAGGTGTGCGTGGCCGTGCATCGTCGCGCCGTCGTTTGGCTGATGCGAACGTCACCATGCTTACGGGCGATCCGGTTCGTATGTATCTAAAAGAGATCGGGCGCGTTCCGCTGCTTACCGCCTCAGAAGAGATCGATCTTGCCATGAAGATCGAGGCTGGCGTGGCGGCCACCGATGAACTTGAGCGAGCCGAGGACGAAGGTATTGAACTCGATCGGCGCGAAAGGCGTCGTCTCATGCGCGTGGAACAGGTGGGTCTTGATGCAAAGCAGCAGCTCATCGAAGCGAATCTGCGTCTGGTGGTTTCCATCGCAAAGCGCTATGTGGGCCGTGGCATGCTGTTTTTGGATCTTATTCAGGAAGGCAACCTGGGGCTTATCCGCGCAGTTGAGAAGTTTGACTACACCAAGGGCTTCAAGTTCTCCACGTACGCTACCTGGTGGATTCGTCAGGCTATCACTCGCGCTATTGCCGATCAGGCACGTACTATTCGCATTCCCGTGCATATGGTGGAAACCATCAACAAGTTGGTGCGCATTCAGCGACAGCTGCTGCAGGAACTTGGCCGCGAACCCACTCCCGAGGAAATCGGCAAGGAAATGGGTTTGCCGCCCGAGCGAATCCGCGAGATTCAAAAAATCTCCCAGGAACCGGTATCGCTGGAAACGCCTATTGGCGAAGAAGAGGATTCCCAGCTGGGGGACTTCATCGAGGACGACGCTGCTGTGGTGCCGCCCGATGCGGCGAGCTTTAGCATGCTGCAAGAGCAGCTGGGCAAGGTGCTCGACGGCTTGGCTGAGCGTGAGCGCAAGGTGATATCCTTACGTTTCGGGCTTGAAGACGGACATCCGCGTACGCTTGAGGAGGTAGGGCGCGAGTTTGGTGTCACGCGTGAGCGTATCCGTCAAATCGAGAGTAAGACGCTCGCGAAGCTGCGTCATCCGTCTCGTTCGTCGAAGCTTAAGGACTACTTGGAAGATTAAGGTTCCGGCAGGGCGTATCTGAGCGGCGGTGCTATGAACGACAATGAATATGAGCTGTTTGCAAGCTGCCTTTCGGGGCTTGAACAGTTGTTGGCAGATGAGCTGTGTGCGCTCGGTGCATGGCGTGTGCGTCCGCTCGGCGGTGGCGTCGCATTTTTCGGCGGAGTGAGCGAAGTTCATCGAGCGTGTCTCTGGTCGCGGTTGGCGTCGCGTATCACGCTTGTGGTGGGTCGCTTTCATGCCAACAACGCCGATGAGCTGTACCGAGCGGCAGTGGAGCTTCCTTGGCAAGACATCATTGCGCGTGATGCAACGATTGCGGTAAGGGCATATGGCTTTAATGACGAACTCCGCGACACGCAATTTACGGCCTTGAAGGTGAAAGATGCGATTTGTGATGAACTGCGCTTGGTTCGCGGCTTTCGTCCCGACGTAGATGCCGCCCATCCCGACGCTCGTGTGGAGGTTCGCATCCGCGAGCGCAAGGTGACGCTTTCACTCGATCTGTCTGGTGCTTCGTTGTATGTGCGTCCGTATTTATTCGATGACGATCCGAACGATTCGTCGCTTATCTGCGCGCAGGCTGCTGGCTTGCTTGCCATGCTGGGGTGGGGTAGTTCGGCATGCGAGCGAGCGGCGCTGGTTGATCCGGTGTGCGGCAATGGCGAGCTGCTCGCTGAAGCGGCAGCTGTTGCCACCGATATGGCACCGAATCTTGCGCGTCGCACGTGGGGTTTTTTTGGGTGGACACATCACGACGCCGACCTTTGGAAGGCATGTCGGCAAGACGCTATGGATCGTTTCGATGCGGGTTTGCTGCGCATGGGGGCTACAGGCGGCGAGCACGTGCGCGACCGTGAAGCGTTCGATGCGCTGCGTATTGGCGGCTTCTGTGATTCTTCGCCGCGCATTGCCCGTGCTCGCAGACGTTTGCGTAAGGCGGGTTTGTCTGGCGTTGCAAGTGTTGTCGTTAACGCGCAGTCACTTCCGTCGCTGTGTCAGGGTGACGTACGATCGCATGACAGCCTTGATCGGGTGTTTGTTGCAACTGTACTGCCTACGGGGGTCGACCAGGCAGACGCCCGCAGGTATGCGGAAGCCTCGGCGTTCGCCAGCGCGTGTATGACGCTTGCTGCTGCGGTGAAAGATAGCGACTTGCAAGCGTCAGCTCGTGATGCCGAGGTTGAAGCCGATGCTAAAGGTGAGGCGGGAAGCGTACCCTCGTCCTGCTCGTTCGGTGCTGTTTCTGCTCAGGCTGTGCGTGACCGCTTTGGCGTACAGCCTTGTGCCACGGCATCGTTTGGGCAGGGTCGCGTGCGGGCCGATGCGGTGGTGTTCGATCGTCCGCCGGCGAACCTGGTGACCGTGGTGATTCCCGATTCAGCTGGTGGTGCTGAACATCGCGTCGAAGTGCTCGAGCAGAACTCCGAGCAGTTCGCCGCACGCTTGCGCAAGTCGTTCAAAGAACGAAAGAAATGGGCGCGTCGCGAAGGCGCATCGTGCTATCGCGTCTACGATGCCGATTTGCCCGATTATGCATGTGCGATCGACGTATACGAAGGGGAGCTTTCGGCGGAAGGCCGCAAGTACGTGCATGTTGCCGAATATGCGGCACCGTCGAGCATTGATGAGTCGAAAGCGAACCGCCGCTTCGCCGACGTGTTGACACTTGTTCCCGTGGTTATGGGCGTGCGACCCGATCGCGTGTTTTCCAAGGTGAGGAAGCGCGACAAGGGTGGCGGTCAGTATCGAGATGCTGGTCGGAAAAACTACGTCACGCATGTGGGGGAAAGCGGCTTTCTGTTCGAGGTTGACCTTGCGGGCTATCTCGACACAGGGTTGTTTCTCGACCATCGTCTTACTCGGGAACGTATCGGGTCAATGGCGAAAGGCGCGCGTTTTCTAAACTTGTTCGCTTACACGGGATCTGCCACCGTTCATGCGGCAGGCGGTGGCGCATGCGAAACAACAACGGTTGACCTATCGCAAACCTATCTTGATTGGGCGCGCCGAAACATGGATTTGAACGGCTTTACGGGCCCCGAGCACGAGTATGTGCGCGAAGATGCAGTTGCTTGGGTGACCGAGGCACGCCGTCGCGGTCGCCGTTTCGATCTCATTTTTGTTGACCCGCCGACGTTCTCAAACTCCAAGGCTATGGGACGTCGCACCTGGGACGTACAGCGCGATCATGCGGAACTGCTGATCGGTGTGTCGCGCCTGCTCTCAGAAGAGGGGACAGCGGTGTTTTCGTGCAACCTGCGCTCGTTTAAGCCCGACGTTGAGAAGCTTACGCACTACGGTGTGAGTATCGAGGATATATCTGCGCATACTATTCCCGAAGACTTCAGCCGAAGCCCCCGTATTCACAAGTGCTATCTGGTACGCCGCGTGCAAGAGTGAAAACTGCAGCTATGTGGGCTTAGCGTTTTACCAAGGGGCAATTCGCTGTCTTCTGTCTGAAGCTGTGACAAGAAGGCGGCTTTCTGTGCGTTGCCTTTTGTCCTTGTCGTTTTTGTTATCTCGCCGATACGTAGCACCGTCGGGCGGGCGGGTGCGCTACGATTCCGAAGGCAGTAAAAGAAGAAGGGATCGCATTACTATGATTTTCACCTGTCTTGATCTTGAAGGAGTGCTTGTTCCGGAAATCTGGATTGCCTTCGCCGAAGCGAGCGGCATTCCCGAACTCGCGCGTACGACGCGTGATGAGCCCGATTACGACAAGCTGATGAATTGGCGTTTGGATATCCTGCGTGAGCGCAGGTTGGGTTTGCGTGAAATTCAGGACACCATTGCGACCATCGATCCGATGCCGGGTGCAAAAGAGTTTCTCGATGAGCTTCGTTCGGTATCACAGGTGGTTATTATCAGCGATACGTTCGAGCAGTTCGCGGCACCGCTGATGGAAAAGCTGGGGCGTCCGACGCTTATCTGTAACACGCTTGAAGTTGCAGATGACGGCATGATCACCGGATACAAAATGAGATGCGAGCAAACCAAGCTTACCACGGTGCGTGCATTCCATTCTTGCGGCATTGAGACGATTGCGGCGGGCGACAGCCACAACGATTTAGGAATGATCAAGGCGAGCAAGGCAGGTTTTTTGTTCAAGAGCACCGACGCCATCAAGGCGGAAAACCCCGACATCCCGGCATATGAAGAATATGCCGATTTGCTCGCGGCGGTGAAGCGCAACCTGTAGGAGCTGAAAAAACGCGAGCGAATTGAATCGTAATCGCAGCGGATAGCAAGGAATCGCGGCAGGTCGCGGTTGCGGGATCGGCCACGCGGCCGCGATTGCGGCTGTTTGTGACGGTTTCGCGAGTTTGGAAATTCGCAGGCGTTTTCGGTTGCGCAAACACCCGAAGATGGGTAATATACTTCGAGCGCGTTGAAAGCACGCCATTTGGTCGCTTGGCTCAGCGGGAGAGCATCGCCTTCACACGGCGGGGGTCACTGGTTCAAATCCAGTAGCGACCACCATGAATTCGCAGGTCGGAAGGGTAAAAGCTTCCGACCTTTTTCGTTTTTGCGGCTAGAGAATGTGTCAAACCTCATGCAACACATCGTCACATAATGAGACAATGGTGACCGTGGGCTATGTTCCGCTATGTATTTAAAATAGCAGCTACGGGTCGATTGGAGATTGAGCATGATTATCATGCTGTTTGGCGTGTCTAACGTGGGAAAAACCGCGACGGGAGCCATATTGGCGGAAAAGCTGAGCTACTCGTTTTACGATTTGGATGAAGAGATAAAGAAAAAGTTTCAGGTAACCTTAGAAGAATTCATGAGACAGAACCCGTGGCCGTATGACAGGTGCAAGGTAAAAGGAGCTGTCCTGAAGGAGATAGTTCAGAAAAGCGAGGATAACGCAGTTATCGCAGTTAGCCCAATCTATTACGCGCGCAATTTCAACTCGCTCTTAGAACTGGATCACGTGGTACCGATCGAGTTGCAGGATTCGGCAGAACATATTTTTAAACGACTGGTATTCTCGGACGAAAACGACAATATATATGAGGACAACGAATACAAAGAAGAGCATAAGGATTACTATTTGAAGGACATACGAGAAGATATCGCCTATGCGAGACAAACCTTCAAGAGAATTAAGTGGAAGTACTCCGTAGACAATAAGCCTGTAGAGCAAGTCGCCGATGAATTATATGAAATGCTTCGTGGGCTGAACAAAAGCTGATACGGTGGTTGTGATTGTATTCGTTCTTTACCTAGAACCTTACTACGAGAGGGGCGTAATATGAGTCAGCATGACAAAGATGTATCTTTCTTTGTGGTATGGCTTCTCAACTGCGTCGCCGATGCATTGAAATGCGAGCCGAGAGAGGTTTATCGAAAGCTGCAGGCGAAGAATATCGTGGTTGATCATCTTATATCGAATTATGATGTTCTTCATACCATGGGAAGGGAAGCGCTCGTGGAAGAAGTCGTCCTCATAGCAAAGAAGCGAGGGGTTGAGCTATGAGACTCTATCATGGATCCGACCAGATTGTGAGCAAGCCGAAAGTTGACCGCTGTCGCAACGGCTTCTCGACAAAAGGCTGACTTTTGTTGAAGGCAAGGAGATTACGCTATGATTACGATCACAGAAGATCTTTTGGATCGTCTTCCGGCTATCAGGAAAACTAACCTCGAGTCTCAGATCGTTATGACCCTCGGTGAGCGTTTGGACGTGTCTCCAGCCGAAGCGCTGGATGTTTACTATTCGAGCGATATAGCCCGAATGGTTGAACAGAATCTTTATGGCATGCAATATCTAGAAGCAACGTACTTGGCCGATGAGATACTGATGCGTATGGGGCAGATGGGTTAAGGAATCACTGATTAATGAAAAGACCGGAGTCATTCTCTCAACAGCGGTTTTGATCGCAACGTGACTGAAGCCGCATTCGATGAACAGTATCACAGCTTTTGTACGCTTCTCTTTAGTGTACATGACGTTCTCTGGTTCATTATAGAGTCCAGGATTATGTCCGCACCCCCCTAGGCTTAGCGGCTTAGGAATGTCCAAGAAAATGTCCACACCCCCCTGGGTGGCAGATAAAATACGAAAGCCTCCGCGGTAGGCGATGACTCACCGTGCAGGAGTTTTGATGCGACGAAAGCGCCGGACTCCGTGAAATACTCACCGGTCGGGCGCTTTGTTGGCTCTTATGATAGCGGGTATCCAGGATTTAGTGTGGACGATTCGAGCAAAAGCTTAGCCTGACCTGCGATAATGAAAGCAAAACACATAAAAGTCGATGGTGAGTCACCAAAATTAGCCCGCTATTTGGGCGCACCTACCTAGGCCCCTTGCAGGGGAATTTCAAAAATAGTGGTGTTAAACCTTAAAAATCTAGACCAAATGCCTCACCTCCAACAGGTTGGAGGGTTCGCAATTTGCGGCCTACTTGTTGTGGTTGGGCAGTGCCACTCCTCCCTTATCGAGTGCGGGATAGCCATATGCAAGCAAAAGGCGACGTCTCATGTTCTTGTAGTTTGTAAACCCGCAAGCTCGGCGTTTCATGTCCTTGATCTTGCGGTTGACGTTTTCGGCATAAGCGTTGGTCTTTCCCGTCATATAAGCGTTTACGATGTATTCCTTTACGCCCTTGATACTGTTTGCAGCAGTAGCAAACTCTTTGATTCCGCAGTTTTGAGCCTGGCTTATCCAGTTACCAAGGGCTCTTAATGTTGACGGTTCCCTTGCGTCCCATATTGGGCTCCTTTTCCGGGATGCAGGGTGCTAGCCCGCGGCGGCGGGTGCTGTCCGCTGCCGCGGGATCAATTATAGGATGCAGGTTTATGGCGCCTTACATCCCTTGTTCTCAAATGGTGATATTAAGCCTGCATCCTGTGTCTTATGCTAGGTCGCATGATGAGGATTTCGCACACACTCAATCCAGAAGGGTTGGGTGTACACACAAAACCTTATGGGAAAGCTGTGTATGGCTTGTGAAAGGTCAGAAATGAGAACTGAACCACATGAAATCCAGAACACCCATGATAGCACCTTTATTTGGCTCTTCGGGAGTTTGTGTGGGTGAATATACCGTAGAAATAAAAGGTGACCTGGGGATTCTTGGTTAGAGTTATTTCACCACAAAATAGCTGAGGTTGTCGCGCAGAAACTCTCCCATGACTTTCGCAAGGCGCGTTGCCAGGTCGTCGCCCGATCCGAACTTCTTCTTCTCTACGACAAATGTCTGAAACGTTATGTCGCAGTGACGATAGAACACGAACAGGGCGTCAAAGAGCTTGCGGCGCTTTTCCATGCATACGTTCACGAATTCTGCTTCGCGCCTGATGAGCGGAGCTGTATGAATCGTGAGATCGCGACTGAATCCGATGTTTGATATGGATTGCTCAAGATGCGGGATCTCGCGCTGAATGTCAATCGATTGGTCGTGGAACACAAGACCGACGATGTAGAACGGGCTGCGGTGGTCATAAGCGCCGAAATCACCCGATTCATCGCAGAAGACGCTTAACTCGCGCATAGATCACCTGCCCTCAGATACAAAAGTGGCGGGGAAACGCTCCCCGCCTAAGGGTGGACCCGCTATCTGCGTGCCCAGAATATGAATAACTTATACCACGGAAACCACGGTTCAGTCAATGAAGGAATGAGGGGTAACTAAGCCCTTTTGATCGGGATACGAATGACCGTCTTGCAATTCTCTGGTTTGACGCGTCTCGGATCAGAGAGATATATCTCGTGATGACGCCTTGACTGAGTGAAGTCGGGAACGAAGCCAGCCTCGATCACGAATGCATCCAACGTATCGATGGTCTCTGGTTCGCTGTCATAGGAGCCGACATGCATGATTTGGGCGCATTGTCCTTCGTTGGCAACAAGATATTCAGCATCGGAAAGATTCATGCCTTTCTTAGCTTCTGCCTCCGCTACTGCCCACTGGAAAACAATGGGAGTGACGAATTCCGGCAATCTGATGCATGAGATCCAGTTGAAAGCATCCTTCTTTGTGAAATCGGGCTTGCCCTTGACTTCCATCCACCAGAAACCTTCCAAAGGAGGTACGACATAGTCAAAGTATCCCTCTATACGATGTTCGCCCATCTTCGACATCTTTATGGTGTACGAAATTGCATACAGTTTCTGTATAGACTGTTTGTATGCACCATCTTCTGTGTTGGGATTGCCCTTTCCCCTGATGGCGACATAGTTCATCGATGGAACCTCTATGAGTTCAGGCTTTTTCTTGGGCAGGTAGAGTTCTTTGAACTCCTTTTTATAGTCAAAAGGCATGAGAGCCACCTTTCAAGATTGTTTTGGATAATGATAAAGCTTTCGGCCTATACGCGCGTGTTATTCAGTCTTTTCCTTCAGGGTGACCGCGTATGTTTCCCTATGGCGTCTGCTCAACGGCAGGATGACCGGGAAAAACAGCATCAAGTTCCCGCACGCTCTTCGAAAGGCCAAGCGTAACGGCCAGCAGAAGAATGAAGACGCCATCGATTTGGAAGAAAAGCGGTGTGCCTGTGACTTCGGCGATGAGGCCTCCGAGTGCCGTGCCTGCGGGAATAGCCAGCCCGTTCATGGCCGTAAAGAGTCCCATCACGCGGCCGAGCTTCTCATCGGGGATGTTCTTTTGTAGAAGCGTCATGAGGGGCGCGTTGAACCACGCGCAAGCGACGGCCAGCACGCCGATGCACGCCACGAATGCCCAATAGCCGCCCTCGGGAATGAGGCCCGCTATCGCTGCGCCCGATCCGACCACGACCGCAGCTGCGACAATGATGCGTGCGAGCTTTTTGCGTGGATTCACGGTCATGAGCACCACCGAGCCGACGAGCAGACCCACACCCATGACCGCGGCGACGAGCGACGCCGCAAATCCGTCCCCTCCGAAATGTTCGTGCACTATGAGGGGCATCAGCGAATCGATTGGCCCGTACGCAAGCATGCCGAGCGACACGCCGATGGTCAGCACAAGCAAGCCGCGCTGGCCCGCCAGGGCGGACGCGCCTTCCTTGAGGCTTGCCCGCACTCCCGCTTGCCCATGCGCACCGTGCTCACGCGGAATCACCGCGAGCAGCATCGTGACGCCGGCGGCCGCAGCGCCGAAGCCCCCAAGGAGAAGCACGTATTGAAGGCCGAAACTCGTGTACAGCAGGATGCCGAGCGCCGGACCCGCGATCATTGAGATGCTGCCGAGCAGCGTGTCCATGCTGTTGATGCGCACGAGATGACGTTCGGGCACGAGCAGGGGCATAGTCGCGTTGTAAGCCGGCGTGCGAAATCCCGATACGAAACCGAACGCAGCGCAGTACAGCGCGACCGCGGCGAAACTTGGGCCAGAGATGAAGGTCCAGGCAGCTAACGCCAAACTGGTCAGCGCCATGAGTGTGTCGCAGACTACGATGATAACCTTGCGATTGAGCTTGTCGGCCACGACGCCCCCGAATGGGGAGAGCAGTCCCATGGGCAGAAATGCCAGCACGTAGAGGAACGCGAGACTCAAAGGAGAGCCCGTCGTTTCGGTCGCGTACCAGATGCCGGCATAGCTGGCGGCGTTGCCCGCGAACATCGAGACGGCGTATCCGCTCCAGATGAGCACGATGCGTCCGAGCCAATCGGCGGGCAGCGCGTGCCCGCCAGCCGTGAGATTCGCTGTTTGCGCAGTTTGTTTCGAAGACTCCATGGGAGTGCTTTTCGATTTATCTCCGTTTATGCTGCCAATCCAATCCACAACCTGATACAGTTGTCAGACCAAAAAGTGACCGTTCGGTCACTATACATGAAAACGACGGTACGTAGGCAATTAAGGTGCAACCAACACCGAATGGGTTGGGTTTAGGCCAGGGAACAAGTTTTCTGTTGTCAGCAATGCTGCGTTTCGGTATACTTTACAACTTGCATGCTTGAGTTCTTGAACGAAAGAAGAGATACACTGTGAATCCGCTTCTCATTATTACGCTTATCCTGCTTGTTGTGTCCGGTATCGGCCTGATTGTGTTCATTCTGCTGCACTCGGGGAAGGGCACAGGCATTTCGGACATGATTGCCAGCTCCATTTACTCGACGCAGTCGGGCACGAGCATTGTTGAGAAGAATCTCGACCGCATCACCATTGTGTTTGCGGTTATCTTCCTGCTTTCTCTTATCGTGCTTATGGTTATCTATCCCCAGGGAACGATAGCGCGGTAGTTGAGTTTTTCGGTGCTTCGTTGAACCCATTGAAGCGGTTGAAATTGTTTCAATTTTTTGTTGACTCGTCAGCGTATTCTGATAAACTACTTTCTTGCTGAAACGGAAACGGGTCAGCAAGCCAATGGGCGGTTAGCTCAGGGGGAGAGCACTACCTTGACACGGTAGGGGTCACAAGTTCAAATCTTGTATCGCCCACCATTGGAACATCAGGCCATCGATACTTCGGTTCGGTGGCCTTTTTCTGTGCGCCTTCACGTTGTTAAGTTGTTATGTACCTGTCACGCATCTTTCGCTACACAGCTGCACTCTTAGAACGTGTAGGTTAAGCGTCGCTTTGCTGTGTGCCAATGCCGCTAATCGATATGGCCGTCGTCGGGCTCGATGTGCACGAGAACTTCGGTTACGTGTGGAAAGCATCGCTTTACTTCTGTTTCAACCCGCTCGCTTAAGTCATGCGCCGCGACTACGGTCATCTGCGGATCAACGAGCACATGCAGATCGGCGTATACTTCGCCTTCCGTTCCGCGCGTGCGAATATGGTGAGTGTCGCGCACGCCCGCAATGCTCATCACGCAGGTGCGCACGTCGTCTTCGGGAATGCGTGAATGGTCGGAAAGCGTGACTAGGGCATGTTTAAGCACGTCGTAGCCTGTCGCCAGGATAGCCACCGTTACCACCAGCGCCATGATGGGGTCTGCCATGGGAAATCCCAGCTTCACGAGCACGAGTCCCACGATAACTCCAATGGATACCAGTGCGTCTGAGAGCGTGTGACTTGCATCGGCTACGAGTATTTCGCTTCCCAAGCGCTTGCCTGCCCGGCGCTCGTACAGCGTCACACCTAAATTCACAGCCAATGTGCCAACCATCACAGCAAACGATACAGGCGTAACATCAACAGCGTAAGAACCTGTAAGCAGCTTAGTAACGGCGCTGCTTCCAACCTTGAATGCAGCTAAGAGTAGGAGCGCGCCAATGGCTAAGCTCGCGTATGTTTCGAACTTCGCGTGGCCGTAGGGGTGTCCTTCGTCGGCTGGGCGTGACGCAACCGCAATGCCGACAATTCCGACGACGTTTCCCAGCGAATCAAATACCGAATGGATGCCGTCGGCTTGCATGGACGCCGAACCAATAAGCGTGCCGCAAACGTATTTCGCCGCCGCCACCGCCAAGTTTAGAAACAATACTACCCATAACACGCGGCGGATGGAGCGCATGCGGGCGGATACTGGTTGTTTCGCGATCATCGCCATGGACACACTCCTTCGCAATGCGGACACCGTGCGAAAACTTCAATGTTCGCACGAACGGCTTTTCCGTGCTAAGAAAAAACGCGAACCCAAAAGGGTTCGCGTATCTTGTTTCTGGTGTCGGAGGCGGGATTTGAACCCGCACACCCGAGATATGGGCACTAGCACCTCAAGCTAGCGTGTCTGCCGTTCCACCACTCCGACGTGCTGCCTTAACGCAACGGATGGTATTCTACCTGAACTCATTGGTCTTGTGAAGGACTTTTTTCGGGAAAAAGTTGAAAATGGGTCTTGCCCCCGCAGTGTATATCGAGTAACATACTTTCTCGCGATGCGGACATGGCTCAGCTGGTAGAGCACCACCTTGCCAAGGTGGGGGTCGCGGGTTCGAACCCCGTTGTCCGCTCCATTGATCTTGAGGGCCGACCACTTCGGTGGCCGGCCTTTTAGTGAACGTTGACAAGGCGACGTGGCCAAGTGGTAAGGCAGAGGCCTGCAAAGCCTTCATCCCCGGTTCGAATCCGGGCGTCGCCTCCATTTTCGGATGGTTTGATAATTCAATATGCGGACATGGCTCAGCTGGTAGAGCACCACCTTGCCAAGGTGGGGGTCGCGGGTTCGAACCCCGTTGTCCGCTCCACGTTAACCATGCGGCCTTGGGAAATTCCCGAGGCCGTTTTGCTTTCTGGTAGGCCAAAGGGGTTCGAACCCATTAGGGTGGAATGCCGTTAAGAAAACATGCAAAAGCATGTTTTTAGGCATTCGCCCGAGCAATCTGTGATTGCGCGGGAATGAGCGCTCGCAAAGCGAGCGCGGGAACCCCGTTGTCCGCTCCACGTTAACCATGCGGCCTTGGGAAATTCCCGAGGCCGTTTTGCTTTCTGCCTTAACCATGCGAAGGACCCCAGCCAATGCTTTGACAGGGGTCCTTCGATGTGGGCTTACGCCCGCTTCCATTGTGCGGTTGTCTTACTTGTCCTCAAGCTTCTCGAATGCGTGGTGCCCGCAGTTTGGGCATGCGGGGAGCTTCTCGTTGTCGCTGGTAAGGCGAACGATGTAGCCGCAGTGCAAGCATTGATAGCGTCCAATTCCTGGTGTGTCTCCGGTGCGGTATTCCATGATGTCTCCAATCCCTCGAATGGCTTTTCTTCTGTACTTCAAAGGGTACTCTGTGTATGTGGAGTACTGGCAGCATCGCAGAAACGAAACGGTTCCCGCTTGGCAACGGCATGAGCGGTGTAGGAGGATACCAACGCAATTACTCAAGTACTGCGTGCCGTTCGATGGGGAATCTTGCACCGGCAACAACAAGAGACTTCCCGCCTGAACAGCGACGTTACTTTGACGTCGTTTTAAGCGGGTACTTCTTCATCATCGAACAGGTCTTCGGGGCAACTAAGCAAGCCACGTAGGTAGGCCTCCATGGCTGCACTAGAAAGCTGAGTGGATGTGCGGCACGTATCAATACCACGCGAGGCGAGACATGCCGTTGCTGCAGTATCAAACGAGTGGGCGATGGCCACACGCACGTCGAGCTGTTGCAGGGCATCGGCAAGCTTATCGAGGGGAAGGTGAGGGTTCGGCAGGTTCTGACATTCGGTCGTTCTGCCGTTTACAATGGTGTAGAAGGTGATGCTCGCGCTGCCCTCGAGTGAGGTTGACACGTTGAGTCCATCGCTTGCGACGGCAATGCGCATGGCATCCCTTTCCCCTCATGGAAACCGTATGCTACTACTATAGGCGCGTCTATGAGCTCATGCGCTGATCTTTCGCCAGCTGGATGATTTTTCGCGTGAAGGGCTGTGCTGCGCACTGCTCGCAGCGATACAACGGGCGGGTGAGGGTGAGTCGTTTAGCGTGTGCCTTCGCGTTTTCGGGCGATGGCTGCTCGATGCGCACGGCCGGGCCGGAAATCCTGTTTCGGCGTATGGCGTGCAGGTTTCGCTTGCTGGGTTGTCTTTGCCGCCCGACTTGGCTTGGACGTTTGCTTTGGTCGGGAAGTCGCGCTTGGTTTTGCCGCGTGCTTTGACTGAGGGTGTGCGGTGTTATTTGAGTTGCGTGCGCTGCGCGTTTTCTCTTTCTTACGGCGTCGGGCGGCGAGCTCCTTTTTCGCCTGCTGGATTTCGGGGTCGCGCCGCGCATCGATGCGTGCTGCTTTCGCTGCTGCCTCGTTTGTCGCATCCTGCATGTTGAACTGCGCAAGCTCCATTTCCGGAATGGACGTTTTCAGCAGTTTCTCAATGTCTTTTAGCAGCGAGGTGGTATCAGGACTCACGAACGACACTGCGAAGCCTTCGGCACCGGCGCGTCCCGTTCGACCGATGCGGTGGATGTAGTCTTCGGCTTGCATGGGTAAATCATAATTCACCACGTAATTCACGTTGTCCACGTCGATACCGCGTGCCAGCACATCGGTTGCCACAATGACATCGGTGCGTCCGGCAGCGAAGTTGTCGAGCGCGCGCTTACGCTGACTCTGGGTACGGTCGGAATGGATGGCTTCAGCCGACACACCAGCGCGCTTCAGACGGCGACACGTAGCGTCGGTACGGCCGCGTGTGCGACAGAACACCATGACGCGCTTTGATCCGCGCTCGGCTAGCAGGCCTTTTAAAAGTGCCGGCTTCACCGCTTGCTGCACGTGGATGACGTACTGGTCAATGCGGTCGGCCACCTCTCCAATGTGTGCGATTTCTACCATGGCAGGGTTGTGTAGCAGTTTGCCGGCGGTGCCCATGATGGTGCGGTCGATAGTGGCGGAGAACAACATCGTTTGGCGCGTTTCTGGGGTTGCCGCGACGATTTTGCGCATGGAAGGCCAAAACCCCATGTCAAGCATGCGATCCGCTTCGTCAAGTACGAGTACAGCAACGTCGTCAAGGTGCACAGCTTGTTGGTCCATCAGATCGATCAGACGCCCCGGTGTGGCGATGAGCACGTCGGTACCGTGCTTGAGCGCTTCTTTTTGTGGATTATAGGATACGCCGCCAACTACGGTGATCACGCGATGGTGGGTGTGCTGGGCGATTGTCTGACACGTCTTGCCGATTTGCTGCGCGAGTTCTCGCGTGGGGGTGACAACAAGCATGAGCGGTCCTTGCCTCTTTTTCGCGTGAGGAAGGGTGCTCATCGTCGGCAGTGAGAATGCGGCGGTTTTGCCCGTACCGGTTTTCGCTGCAGCGATAATATCGCGACCGGCGAGCACCAAGGGGATGGCCTGTTCTTGTACGGGGGTGGGATGTTCGTAGCCGAAATCGGCGCACGATGCCAAAGCAGCGGACGACAGTCCGAGCGCTTCAAATGCGTTCATGGGGTGGATCCTTTCGTGTAGCTAACCGTGCCAGCTCAGGCGCTTGTAGGGCTGATGGGGCTTTAAGGCAGGGTTTCGCGCATGTTTGTCTGATATAAAAAAGCAGGTCAGAATCTGTCTTCTGACCTGCGGTTCTCTTGGTGCCCCCAACGAGAATCGAACTCGTGTCTCAGCCTTGAAAGGGCCGCGTCCTGACCTCTAGACTATGGGGACGAAGCGTTTCCTTGCGAAAACAGCTCGTGTAGTATCGCAGATTGAACGCACGTTTGCAAGATGTGTTTTTCGATGCGCGGAAACTTTACCAACTCTACACGAGCCCCTCAAGAGCAGAAATTGCTGTGTTTTGGGGCTTCGTGCGGAAAGCACGGAAAGCTCTCGTGCGGAAAGAAACGTGAGACGCTACAATAGGCGCATGCCTTATAAACGAGTTTCATACGATAACTTCTCCGCTGCGCTCGATGCTGCGCTTGCTCGTGTGCAAGAGTTGCCTGCCGATTCGAGCGTGCCGGTGATCGTGGTTTCTTCGCACTCGATGGCCATGCGTGTGCGTGTTACGTGCGCTCAGCGTGAGTGCGCGTTCGGGGTGCGCGTCGAAACCTTCACGTCGTGGCTTCGGGACCACTGGGAGCTCTATGGCGATGGGCGCGTTGTGGTGGATTCGTATCTTCGTAAGCTGCTGGTGGCAAAAGCGCTGCGCGAGGTGGAAGAGCGTGCAACGAGCGAAAACGAAGCAACTGATGCGGCCGAGAAAGGCTCTGTGGGTGGAAGTGTTTATTGCGCGCCCGGGTTGATCGATCTGCTTGCCGATCTTGCTGCAGAGGCGTTGCCGCAGGTCATCGAACGTGCGGGTGTGGCAGACGAGGCGCTCACGGATGCACAGCGCCGGCTGGTTGCCGCGCTGGTGCGTTATGCCGATCTGCTTGCTGATCGTTCGTTGTGTGAGCTTTCGCAAGTTGCACACGAGTTATCACAACTCGATAAGCTTCCTGTGCTACTCATCGTAGGTGTTGACTACCTGTCTGTTGCATTCGACGAGCTGCTTGAGCGCGCTGCCGCACGAGGCGTAGTGGAGCGTTTCGATGATGCCCGTCGAAGCGCGCCTGCAGGCGAGCGTTCGACGGAGCTTTCTGCCGTACTTGCGCGGCTGTTCAAAGCTGGTGATGCGGTTGCCGCGACTGGTGACGTGCGCATTGTGCTGCCTGCTGGCCGCTACGCGCAACCGAAAGCGGTACTGCATGAGGTGAAGCGTTTGCTGGCCAATGGTTGCCCGATATCGGATTTAGGTGCTGATGTCTCCCGAAGCGGCATGGTGCTGCCCGTGGCTGTGTCGTCAAAACACCCGTTGCGCCTATACGACAGCATAGCCGGTGCGCTTGCACGAAAGGGACGTGTTGTTGCCGTACATGGCAGACGCGCATTTTGCGACACGTCGCTCGGGCGCGCACTGTTAGCCCTGTTCTCTGTCGCATTTCCGGATAGCCGGGTTACTGCGGCCGATTGCGGTGCTGCTGCTGCCGATTTCGCACTGAGTGCGTTTTCGGGAATCCCGCGCGCGTATGCTACGTCACTTGACGCTGCATGGCGGGCCGATCGCCTGCTGTCACGAGATCGGCTGTTAGGTGACCTAACACGTGCGGGCGATACGTGCGCTAAGATGCTGCAGCATTGTACGAATAGGGATTTCTCGGCGCTCATAGATGCCTTCGAGCACAGCGTGATGACAGGTGGTGCTGTGTTCGATGACGCATGGCGAGCCGAGCAGTTTGCCGCAGCTTCGCAAGCCCGTCGTGTTTTGGATGCCGCATCTGCCGTTGGTGAGTCCTTTCCCGATGCCATGTTCTTGCTTGCAAACACGAGCGTTTCTGTACGCGTTCAGTCTAAAGAAGACGCGCCAGAGGTTGTTGTTATGTCATTCGGTGAGCTGGCCAGCATGGAGCCGTGTTCGTGCAATTCGGTCATCATCTGTGACATGACCTCGGCCGATTATCCGGTGCGATCCGTCGATACACCAAAAACACTGCTGTTTGAGACACTGGGTATCGCCGCTGATCGTGACGAGCTTTCCCGGATGCGCCGGCAGCTGGTTGGCGTGCTTTCGGCGGCAAAAAACGCAGTTGTTCTATGTCGCGTGATGAACACGGTCGATGCCGCCGAGGCATATCCGGCGGTTGCGTTTGACGAAGTGGTCGACTGTTATCGTGGCCCACATGACAATGACGCGTGCGTTGACCGCACAACCGGTCTTCCTCAGTGTCTTGCTGAGTTTTCTTGTATACAGGGAGAAGACGAGCTGACGGCGTGTTTAGCCGTGGGACTTTCCCGCAAAGACACAAAAGCGCTTCCAGAGGAAGCGCCCGCTGACCGTGCAACCGAATGGGGACGTCGTTTTGTTGCGTTGCCCCGCGCAATTGATAGCTGCGAGCCGCTTTCTGCGCCGCTTTCTGCGCCGCTGTCGGCGTCTGCACTGGAAAGCTATTTGGAATGCCCGCATAAGTGGTTCGCTCAGCGCCGTCTGCGGCTTGGTGCGCCCGATGCAGGTTTTGGTCCACTGGAAATGGGTAGTTTCGCTCATTCGGTGCTGCGCAGCTTCTACGTGGCGTTTCAGAAAGAGGGGTTTTCCAAGGTGGGTGAGGAAAACGCATCTCGAGCAGCCGAGCTTTTGGACGCTTCGTTTAACGTGCACCTTGCCAAGCAGCCTGCACTGCGATCGTCGCAGAACCCGCTTATCCCCACCAATTCCTATGAGCGTGATGAAGTGGAGCGCCTGCGTACTCATCTGCACGATTATCTGGGCAGAGAATCCCAGTTGTTGCCTGGATTCTCGCCGCGTTTTTTCGAGCTACCTTTCGGTGATGAGGTACCGTTTGACTACGCCGGCTTCTTGCTGCGGGGAAGTATCGACCGCATCGACGTAAACGATCGCGGTCAGGCGGTTATTATCGATTACAAGGGATCTGTTGGGCCCGATTACGCACTGTCTTCTGCTTCGCCTTTGACTTTCGACACCCCGTGCGAGGTGTCTGCCTTGTCTGATCCGCGCGATCCGTCAACCCCGCCCGTTGCGTACGATTCGTGCGGCGAGGACGCGGGTGATCAGGCGTCTGTGAGCACTTGCCTGCCTGCTTGTCCGCCTAGCTTACCGCACAAGATTCAAACACTCGTGTATGCGCAGGTTGTCAAGCGCTTGCTGGGGTTTGAGCCAGTAGGCGCGTTGTACGTGTCGTACGGGACAAAGCCTATCGTGTCAGGATCGGTTGACCGAACCGTGTTGGGCCCTGCCGATTTACCAGACATGCGCTTCGACGATTGTTCCGTTCCTGGTGAGGCAGCCGGGGAGCTGGGTGTCGAAACGTTTGCTGAGCTCGTGCAAGCGGTGGAGGATCGCATTCGTGTTGTAGCTGACAAGTTGTACGCGGGCTTCATTGAGCCGAACCCGCGTGGCCCGCGTGCATGCAACCATTGTCCCGTTCTTTCTTGCGCGAAAAGGAGCGGACATGAATCTTGATGCATGCACACCCGAGCAGCGGCGAAGCATCCAGCACATCGACGGTCCGCTGGTGGTGTCCGCCGGCGCGGGATCGGGTAAAACCTTTACGCTCACGCAGCGCATTGCCTATGCGTTGCTTCCAGAAAGCGGCCCGGCGGTGTCGGGCATCGACGAGGTGCTGGCCATCACATTCACGGAAAAGGCCGCCGCCGAAATAAAGGCCCGCGTGAAGCGGACGTTGCGTGCTGAAGGGCTTGCTGATGAGGCGCTGCTTGTTGATGGCGCGTGGATTTCCACCATTCACGGCATGTGCTCACGCATTCTGCATGCTCATGCGCTTGAGCTGAACCTCGATCCCTCATTTGGTATTGTGAGCGAAGAAGAGCGTTCGGAAATGATCGCTCTAGCGCTCGATGAGGCGCTGGGATCAAACAACGAGATTGTGGGTAGTGGGGCGTATACCCGTCTGCTTCACGAGTACGGCGCGCGGCAAGCCGGCTCGTTCGGCACGTCGGTGCTGTCGCTCGTAACCACGCTTTTGAATCATGCGTCGGGCTTGCGCGGCGGTATGAGTGCGGTGTTGCCGGGTACGAAAGCCGCCGATGCTGGTATGTTGGCGCGTGAGCTGCTGGTTGCCTTCGAGGACGTACTTGTCGTTCTGGAAGCGGAGAAAGATTCCGCTTCATGTTGTAAGGCGCGCGCTGCAGCGCAACAAGGCGTGCTTGCCATGCAGGATTTGCTTGCCCAGCCTGGCGGGACTGAGTTTTCGCAGCTTGCGGCAGAGCTGAATTCGATTCCCTGGATAGGGCGCAACTTCGGATCGCGCGGGACGAGGGAGTGCGTTACTGCGTTAAATCAGGTTCGTGGACGCATTTCCCAAGAGGTGCTGTTAGGGCTTACACATCCGTTGCAAGACGAACTCATCTGCCTTGCAGCGGATGTTGCTGCGCGCTACGAGCGCAAGAAGGTGGCAGCGGGAAAGCTCGATAACGACGACCTGCTCTCGCTTGCCCTGCGCGCGCTTGAAGAGAACCCCAGCATTGCACAACGCTACGAGGGGCGCTTCAAGCTGGTGATGGTCGATGAGTTCCAAGACACAAGCCAGCTGCAAATCGACCTGATAGCGCGTCTTGCTGGTGAGAACGCGCAAAACCTGTGCACAGTAGGTGACGCCCAGCAGTCGATCTACCGGTTCCGAGGTGCCGACGTTAACGTGTACGAACATCATCGCGAGCACATGCGCTCTTCTGAAGTGGGGGCGCTGTATGTGGAAATGAACCGGAATTTCCGCAGCCATCGAAGCGTGTTGGCCCTGGTTGATCGCATCTTTGAGCAGCCGTGCATGTTTGGCAGCCGCTTCATGTCGCTTGCTTTCCACGAAGGGCGAGCCACGTTGTGGAAGGGCGACGTTTCCCGTATCGACTTGTTGCTTGCTATGCAGCCGGCTGGCGCGGGAAGCGGCGTTTCGACTGTCGACGTGCGCCGTGCAAACGCCCGTGCCATTGCTCAGCGCTTCGCTCATCTGAAGGCATGTGGGCACGCGGAAGGCGACATGGTGGTTTTGCTTCGCAAGATGACAAACGCCTCCGTGTATGCCGATGCGTTGCGCGAGGCGGGGCTTTCGTGCGTTGTTGCGGGAGGATCGCGTTTTGCCGACGCTCCCGAGGTACGTATCGTCTGTCGTGCGTTGCAGGCGCTTGCGAACCCTGCCAGCACCGATGCGCTGTTCGAAGTGCTTTCAAGCGAAATGTTTGAGCTTTCTGCCGACGACTTCTTACGGTTGGGCACCGGTGTCGACGAACGCCATGCGCGCTACGTGCGTCGAGACATTGACGTCGGGTTCGAGGCGTTGTGCGAATCCGATAAGGCGTCTTTACGGCTTGCTTTTGCAAAACGCACGTTTTCGCATGCCTGCCAGCGCTTGCGCGTGCAATCGCCTTCTGATGCGCTGCGTCTGTTGATTGTTGAATCGGGTTGGATGACACGGCTCGAAGGCAAAGGTGCTGAAGGGCTGTCCTGTGCTGCTAACGTGCTGAAAGCCGTGCGTTTGGTGGAAGATATCGAAGCGCAGGGTACGTCCGGCATCGCTAAGGTTTCGCGCGCGTTCGCGTCGATGATCGATGCGGGCATAAAGCAGTCGCCCGGCGCGTTGTCGGGGGCTGCTGGCAACGCCGTGCGAATCATGACCGTGCACACGTCGAAAGGACTTGAGTTTCCCATTGTTGCAGTTGCAGAATTCGATACTACGCATGCACCGTCAAGCTCGCTCGTTACGGGGTGTGAAAAGGGGCGTTTGAGTTTCTCTCTTGCGCCGAGTGCTACGAAGAAGCGCTATTCTGAAGTGAAGAAGCGGGCGGATAAATGGATCCACGAGCTGAGTGAAGATGAAGCGCTTGCAGTGCCGCTATCCACGCGGACAGGTGAGCGTTTGGCGCTTGAGCGGCGTGAAGCTGCCGAAGAGGCCGCCGAAGCGCAGCGGCTGCTCTACGTGGCACTCACGCGTGCGAGCGAGTCGCTGATAATTGCAATGACGGGGAAGGAGCCCTCGAAAGGGAAAGATGCTCCATCGTATCCGCCGCTCGTTGATGCAATTCGCTCGGCACTGTGTGGTGCGGGCGACTTTCCGTGCGGCGAAACAACGCTCAGTATCGGCTCGGGTGAGGTTGCTCGCTTCCAGCGTTTCACGGTCGCACCTCCTGCGGATGCAGCAGGTGAACCTTTAGCGCTTGGCGACGATATGCCTACACACGACATACGTGCGGGAGAAGTGGTTACCGATTGTGAAACGGTGCCGTTTCAGGTACCAAACCTGCTGCCACTGCACTTCGAAGGTGTGGCGGCGGCGCCGTACGGACAGGCGAGCTTCTTTTCGTACACCTCACTTGCTGCTGCCGAATCGACAGCGCAGGCCATCTCGGATGCGTCCCATGCAGCGGAAGGGCCGAGCGTGTCGCTTGTCGGCGAGGGGCTTGCCGAAAAACCTGCCGGAGCAAACGTTGTCGATGGTGCTGCTGACACTCAAACGGGTGAGGCTACTCGTTTGGGTAGCGCGTTTCATCGTGCGGCCCAGTTTGCCATCGAGACAGGACAGGTACCTGATAAGCGTCGTGTGCGTGCGCTGGCACGCACCTATGGGCTTACGTGCGACCAGATCAACCGACTACATGCTGCATGCGAGCGCTGGTTTCAAAGTGATACGTACGCCGATGCGCTTTCGTGGCCGCGTCGCCGCGCAGAGGTTCCCTTCGTTGTGTGCATGAGTGGTGGTGCTGGTGAGTGCGAAGTGTTCCTGGAAGGCGAGATCGATCTGCTGTGTACCGATGCCGAGCCGACTGCCGTGTCATGTGAGGCTGCCGTGTCGTGCGATGGTACCGCACCGCACAAGGCTGCCGCACCGCACAAGGCTGTCGCACCACGCGAGCGTGTAGCGGCTACACCCGATGGGCGGCGTCCGTGTGCGTTCGTGGTCGATTACAAGACAGGTGGCACCGACGACGAAAACGCCGATGTGCTACATGCTAAGCACGAGCTTCAGGCGACGTGTTACGCGTATGCGCTGCTGCGCCAAGGTTTTTGGTGTGTTGAGCTTCGTTTCGTGCGTGTTGAGCGCGACGATGGGCAAGGTCAACCCCAAACGGTGTGCTACCGGTTTGATGAATCCGACCTTCCCAGCCTCGAGCGCACAATACGCAGGCTCTATCAAAAGCGTTTGGCTGAGTGAATGTTTTACTTCCGATGCTGTTCTTGCTGTCTGCGGTACTCTTGTAGTACGGTTAACTCGTAGCTCTTGCGGTTGCCTTTCACCACGGTATCAAGCACCAGTCCGCACACGAGCGACAGCAAGCCGCACAGTACCAGCGCCACGGCCAGAAGTGCCGTGGGGATGCGCGGCACCAAACCCGTAGCGGCAAACTCGGCAACTACCGGTAGCCCTGCGATCAGTCCTGCTACAACCAGCAACAGCGACAGCCACCCGAACAGCGCCAGCGGTCGGTAGTCCTTAAACAAACTCAAGATAGTTTTCAGTACCTTCCAGCCGTCTGAGAAGGTGGATAGCTTGCTTACCGAACCCTCGGGGCGGTCGCGGTAGTCGATAGGCACCTCGGCGATGCGCCAGCCCTTGTCAACTGCATGTATTGACAACTCTGTTTCTATCTCGAAACCGTGACTGGTTACCGGCATAGTCATAGCGAAGGTGCGGTTGTAGGCGCGGTAGCCAGTCATCACGTCGGAGAACTTAAACCCGTAAATCCACTTGATCAGCATGCGTACCAGGTCATTGCCAAACCCGTGGAACGCACGACCGTTTTCGTCGCCGTAGGAGCCGTTGGAAAGACGGTCGCCCACCACCATGTCGGCCTCGTCGGCAAAAAGCGGCTCAAGCAGCGCGCGAGCTGCCTTGGCGGGGTATGTGTCATCGCCGTCGACCATCACGTAATAGTTGGCGTCGATGTCGCGCATCATCTGGCGCACCACATTGCCCTTACCCTGGCGTCGCTCGTGCTTGACGATCGCTCCGTGCTCATGTGCGATATCTGCGGTGCCGTCCGTGGAGTTGTTGTCGTACACGAATACACGCGCGCCAGGCAGCGCGGCGATAAAGTCATCGACCACCTTGGCGATGGTTACGGCCTCGTTGTAGCACGGAATAATAACAGCCACTTCCTCATAGGTGAGAGCTGTCTTATCTTTGGGCTCGTTGATGGTGCTAGCCATAATCTGCCTTTCCGATTTGGTAACAATCACTCGCGATCAGGTTAAACGAGTAATGCGGTTCGGTCGGCGGCGCTATAAGTCTGCTTGGTTCGATGTTGCTTTCGCATAAAGCGCCCCTTTATCAAACGGCAATTATATGGCAAAATAAAGCACTTAAGGTGAAGGTAGAAAAAATCAATGTTTTGATGCATGAAGGCAGGAGCCGCCGCAGCTGCGACGACAGCAACCGAAACCAGAGGTTGTGATATGAGCAAGCTCATTGAGCAGATGGTGAAGTTCAGCGCTGTTGGTATGACTGCGTTCTGTCTCGACTACGGCCTGCTGGTTTTCTTTACCGAAGTTTTCAACTTCAATTACCTTGTGTCAGCAACGTCGTCGTTCGCTATTTCCACGGTGTTCAACTATTGCGCTTCGATGCGCTACGTGTTTTCGCATCGTGATGACATGAGTCGCCGTCGCGAATTCATTACGTTCTGCATCCTGTCGGGCATTGGTCTGGCAATGAACAACAACCTGCTGTGGTTCAGTGTGGATGCGCTGGGTATGGATTATCGTCTTGCGAAGATATTCGTGGGGCTTATCGTGTCGGTGTGGAACTTCGTGAGCAGGCGCTTGTTTCTTGACGGCAACAGGAACTACGGTGCCAGCATTCGGCGTACTATCTCGTAGGCAAGATGGCTTTAATCAGTGTTTTCTTGCCAGTTGCTTTCAGGCGTTTTTTTGTTCCAAAAACCACATGAACCCACCGAATGGCGGGTTCATGAAACGATGCGCTGGTGCCCTTGACAGGATTCGAACCTGCGGCTTTCTGCTCCGGAGGCAGACGCTCTATCCCCTGAGCTACAAGGGCGCATGTGCTGGATTATACGCTATCATGATCCGAATGCATGCAAACAAGATGGAATTTGCACAGGGCGCGTGTGTGTCGTAGTGGACGAGCGCCGTGTGCGAGCTGATTTGGGGAACAGGCGATATGGGTAACAGTTATACATCTTTGCAGGTAGATGAAGCGTGTGGTATGACAGCGGGGTCGCATGGTGTGTGCGAGGGCGCTGATGGCGTCTCAACTGTCGCAGTGAACAACAACGCTGCGGCGGTTGAGGGTGCGCGCACTGAAGTGGTTACGCTCGAGCGCATGGGGTATGGCCCTGAAGCTGTGGGGCGCTTGGCCGATGGCAAGACGGTGTTTGTCGCAGGTGGTGCTCCCGGCGACGTTGCTGTCGTGGAAGTGACGGAAGAAAAGCGTTCGTACGCACGCGGACGCATGGTGGAACTCAAGCAAGCCTCGCCCGACCGCGTGAGCAGCTTCTGTGTATACGCCAATGCGTGCGGAGGATGCCCGTGGCAACACCTATCCTACGATACTCAACTTGTGTCGAAGCGCTACAACGTGGTGTCAGCTCTGGCACGTACAGGTGGGTTTGATAAGGCAGAAGCCGAGCGACTGGTGGCACCGTGTTTGTCCAGCAAGCGGCAGGTTGGCTACCGCAACAAGCTCGAACTTGCCGTGGGAACCGCGAAAAACGGTGCCTTCGCATTCGGTTTCAGCGCGCATGGTACGCATGACGTGTTCACGCCCGATTCTTGCCCAATAGCGGTGCGTCACATCCAGCGCGCGCCGAAGGCTTTGCAAGGGGCGCTTCGCTTCTTGCAGGGAAACCGTGACCTAGGCATCTTTCGTGTGGGGGTGCGCGGCAGCGTGCGTACCAACGAGGTTGAGGTGGCGTTGTGGACTCGTCCAGGCGTTTTCCCGCGTGCGCAGGCGGCTAAGGTGCTGGGCAGCGCGGTGCGTGCGACGAGCGTAGTGCGCGTACTGGCCGATCCAGGCCGTGCTCGCAAGGTGAAGGGTGTCGAGGTGCTTGCCGGTAAGGGCCACTGGGCTGAGGTGATGAAAGACACACGCTTCTTCACGAGCGCCCCGTCGTTTTTTCAGGTAAACACTGCGCAAGCCGAGCGGCTGGTCGATTGTGTACTCGAGGGTTTAGGTGGCGTGAAAGGTCTTTTGGTAGCCGATTTGTACGCGGGCGGGGGCACATTTTCGGTACCGCTGGCGCGCGCTGGGGCCGACGTCATAGCTGTGGAATCTGCCGGGTCGTCAGTGCGCGATCTGCGACATAACGCCGAGGTGAACGATGCCGACATCGACGTCATTGGTGGCGATGCAGCCCGTGAGCTGCCGCAACTCGGCGGACTCGACGCATTGGTGGTCGATCCGCCGCGCGCGGGTTTGGCTGACGGTGTGGTGGAAAGCATCGCTTTGGCGCGTCCTTCGCGTGTGGCGTACGTGAGCTGCGACGTTGCCACCTGGGCGCGCGATGTAGCGCGCTTCGAGCGAGCGGGCTACCGGCTTGTGAGCGTACAACCCGTCGACATGTTCCCGCAAACCTACCATGTGGAAACGGTAAGCATCTTTCATCGGCTGTAAAGATAAGCGTGTCGGTGTGTGCCGACACGTTGACACGCTGATACATTGGTGCGTTTGCGAACATTGCACGTTTTTTCAAGCAGTGGCCTTGCAACCTGCTAGAATGCTCGAATGTGTGCGATGATTTAAACTTGCGAACCCGGTTCGAAGCTTGTGTCAAACGGCGGGTTTTGAGCTGCGTGGTGGGGGAGGGTGCCCCATGGGGTTCCCGATCTGGGCACTTCGCATTCGCAAGCGATCTGAGAAGATAAGGAGCAGGGAAATGGCGCTGTACACTCCCGAATACCAGCCCACGGGCGATGAAGTCGCCGTCATCAAGACGTCGAAGGGCGACATCCGTGTGCAGCTGGCCGGCAAGGACGCTCCCATCCATGTGGGCAACTTCGTCGAGCTGGCACAGAAGGGCTTCTACGATAACTTGAAATTTCACCGCTACGTGCCGAACTTCGTCATTCAGGGTGGCTGCCCTAACACACGCGATCTAACACCTGAAGAAGTGGTTCGCAATGCAGGCAACCCGTTTGCCGGTTTGGGTACGGGTGGTCCGGGCTACACCATCAAGCAGGAGTACACCACAAACCCCAACAACAGCCACGAGGACGGCGCGCTTGCCATGGCGCGCTCCCAGCAGCCCGACTCTGCAGGGTCACAGTTCTACCTGTGTTTGGGTGCCCAGCATTTCCTCGACCCGAACTATACGGTGTTCGGTCAGACCATCGAAGGTATGGACGTGATCTCTCAGCTGCGCGTGGGCGACGTCATCGAGGGTATAGAGATCGAGAACGCCGCCTGCTAGTTCGCTTCAGACGCGCTCAACAAAAACACGGAATTAAGGAAGCAGATGAACAACGAGCTCTTTCAGCAAGCGCGCACGGCGTATTCCCAAGGTGATTTCGAAGGTGCGCTTGCCAGCTTCACCAGATGCCTTCAGGAATCTCCCGCGGGTTTTGGCCCGGGAGAGTTGGGGCTTTTGTACCATCGTATTGGGAATTGCCTGATCAAGCTGAAAAACCCTAACGAGGCTATCCAGGCCTACACCCAGGCTTCTGCCGACGCTGCCTACGACGCGTGTGGTGCAGTTAACTACAACATGGGTATGGCGTATGCGTCGCTGCGCGACTACGAAGATGCGGTGAAGCATTTCGAGATAGCCGTGTCCGACGCGAACTACGAGACACCCTACAAGGCGTATTCGGGCATGGGTAGCGCGCTTTTGAAGCTGGGCAAGTCGGCTGAGGCTGGCGTGGCCTTCCGAGAAGCTGCGCTGGACGAGGCGAATCCTGATCCTACCAAGGCGCTGCTGAACCTAGGCGTGTGTTTCATGGCGCTCGGTCGACCTGCCGACGCGGTCGCGTCGTACGAAAGCGCTATGCAGTTTTCCATGAGTGCCGCTACTCGCAACAAGCTCTATGCAAACCTGGGACAGGCGTATGCGGCCGATGGACAGATGCAAAAGGCCGTTGATGCCTTCGAACAGTCACTGGCAGACAAGACTTACTACTTAAGTGATTCGGCGAGTGTGGACTACCAGCGCGCCATCGCCTCTGTTGCACAGGGCACCTCCGAGGTCACACGTGTTATCGAACCGGTGGCCGACATGTCTGGACTCGACGTTTCCGCTGATGGTGGAGCGATGTATGTCGAAGAGGACCCGTATGGCGCCCAAGTGGGCGATCCGTACTACTACGCCGATCCGTACGGTCAGCAGCGTGTGCAGTACGACATGTACGGCGCGGCACCTGGGGCGGAGGACCGCTTCTTCAACGCCAGCGACGAAGAACTCGAGCAGTGGTCGCGTGGCTTAGCGAAGCAAGAGCGTAAGCGCCGAAATGTAGGCCTGAAAATCCTCATTGTGCTTATTGTGCTTGTGTTAGCAGCGTTTGGCGGGGCGGTGTTCCTGTACACGCAGGGTTATGGCTACCCCATGCAAGATGACGTAGCAGCGCAGCTATTCTCTGCGGAAGGTGCCGATCAGGAGGCGCTGTTCGCCGAGGAGTTATCTGACGAAAGTGTTGCTAGTATGCAGGAACTCATTGAGCCCTGCACGTTTGTAGGCGTTGACGGCATGGACCGCTCCATGAGCGATTCGACGGTGTATGTGACCGCGAAAACCGCCGAGGGCGGTGACATGCAGTACAAGATTTCGCTCGTGCGTTCGGGTATCGGATGGAAGGTGTCGAACGTCGAGTTGTATTTCGCGAGCCAGAACTAACAGGTTTGGTGCGCGCTTATGTAGCGCGTGAGGGAAGCGCTTGAATCGGTGTTTCCCTGAAACGGGGTCGTTCCGCTGAACAGGTGGAAAGGCCCCGTTACCTGTATTGAAGGGGTTCGCTGTTCCTTCGTTTGATAGTATGGGAAGCGGTCTAGCGCGTCGCGTTGGACGAAACAACGACGAGAATCGGATGAGAGCATGCTGTACCGTGTTATCGACGCCGATGAGCTCCCCTCATTGGCCAAAGCCTTCATGGATCGGTACCGGGTTGTTGCGCCGGTGCAGAAAAACGGAGAAAGCGTGTACGAGATTATCGAATCGCCCGACGATATCGATCTTTTCGGCCCGCTGTCTATGACCTCGCTGAAGAAGTACTTCCTCCCGCCGCGGGAGACGCTGTTCACGTTCGATGCGGAGACGAATAGCGTTACCGATTTCACGCAGGATGTGCAGCCGCTGGTTCTATTCGGTGCACATCCGTGTGATATTAATGCCATCAACCGCTTGGACACCGCTCTTATGGAAGGGCCGTACGCCGATCCGTACTATACGGCACTGCGCAAGGCGACGCTTATCGTGGGCGTAAGTTGTATGCCGTCGAAAGATTGCTTCTGCCATGTTGTCGGTGCCGACGAAGCTCGTGTGGGATATGACCTGTTCTTGCAGGATATTGGCGGTAAGTTCCTGGTGAGTATCGCAAGCGTCGAGGCGGCCAACATCCTCGAGTCGGCATGTGATCCGCGCATCGCCACCGATGAGGAACGTATCGCCTTCCGTGAGGCCACGCGCCGGCGGCAGGAGGCATTCAACAAAGAAATCCCCGACATCCAAGAGATCGCGATGCTTATGGATGCCTTCCATAAAGATGCATTCTGGGACGAGCTCGGCGGCCGCTGTCTGTCATGTACGGCGTGTTCATCGGTGTGTCCCACGTGCTTCTGCTTCGATATCCGCGATGAGCTCGACCCGTCGGGAAAAACCGGTCGACGCGAGCGCGTGTGGGATGCCTGTACGTCGCCGCAGTTCGCCATGGTGGCCGGCGGGCACAACTTCCGTCCCGACGGGCGAAACCGCGTGCGTCATCGTATGTATCATAAGCTTAACGGCTTTTTAGCAAAGCACGACCACATGCTGTGTGTAGGGTGCGGACGCTGCGTGTCGGCCTGCAAGGCGCAGATTAGCCCGATTGAAGTGTTTAAGTTCTTCGAGGCGAAGGAGGCAACCGATGGCCGCTAGTATGTCTGCATCCTCCATCGAAGTGCGTACCTATACCGGTGGCCCCGCGCCGCTTGACGGCGCTCAGATGATGGCCGCGAACCCCTATCGGCCGTGGCCGGCGCGCATCACGAGCATCACTGAACTCACCGCAACGGAGAAGCTCTTCGAGTTCCGCCTGATCGATGACCGCATTCGTGAAGCGTTTCATCATGAGCCCGGCCAGTTTGTCGAGTTGTCCATCTTTGGGGTGGGCGAGGCACCTATTTCCATTTCCAGCTCACCGTCGAAAGGTGGCTTTATTGAGCTGTGTGTGCGCCGCGCCGGCACCTTCACCGAAGTGCTGCATAAGATGCAGTGCGGCGACATTGTGGGTATTCGTGGTCCGTTTGGTCGGGGTTTCCCCTTCGAAAAGATGAAGGGGCACGACATTTTGCTCGTGGCGGGGGGTCTTGGTATCGCGCCCTTACGCTCACTTATCAACAATATCCACGATGAGCGTAGCGAATTCGGCAAAGTGACCATCATCTACGGCTCGCGCAATCCGGGCGAAGTTATGTTCCGTAACCAGTTTGAGATGTGGCGTCATCGCAAGGACTTCGATCTGTATCTGACGGTCGACCATCCGGACGACACGTGGGATGGCGAAGTTGGTCTAGTGACGAAGCCCTTCGAGAATTTGGATATTGATGCATCGAACACGTTCGGTGCGGTGTGCGGTCCTCCGGTCATGTACCGTTTCGTGGTGGAGGAAATGCGCAAGAAGAATATTAGCTACGACCGCATCTACATGAGTTTCGAACGGAACATGAAATGCGGCATGGGCAAGTGCGGCCATTGCCAGATCGGGCACCAGTACGTCTGCATCGACGGGCCGGTGTTTAATTACTGGGAGGCCAAGAACATTCAGGGGTCGATGTAGCATGAGCAACAGCGTTTTCAACGGAGGCGGCGAGCGGGTTGCTCCCCGTGTCGTGGTGGTGGGGCTTGCAAGCTGCTTTGGCTGCCAGCTGCAGGTGACGAACGCCGAACAGTATTTGTTGGACGTACTAGGGCAGATCGATTTACGGTATTGGCAGCTTGCTTCAGATGATCCGATGCCCGAAGAGTTTGATGTGGCCATCATCGAGGGTGCGGTCACTAATGAGGAAGCCGAACGTACGGTGCGGCTCTTACGTGAGCGAGCCTCGAAGGTGATCGTTATCGGCGCATGCGCGAACACCGCTGGCATTCCCGGCATGGCTGCCGAGGGCTTCTTCCAGCGTCCATCGCAAGTGTACGATCGCGTTCCGAAAGCTTGTGGCAACATGCTGTCGCCGCGCCCTGTCGATGCGGTGATTCCTGTCGACTACCGCGTGCGTGCGTGTCCGATCGATCCGTACGACTTTATCGACGTGCTACAACGCGCGTTGTATGGTTCGAACAAGTCGTATGCGTCGGCAACAATGTGTGGCGAGTGCAAGCGCAATGAGAGTTCGTGCTTCTATGCGTCGGGCACGTTGTGCTTAGGTCTTGTCACCACCGCTGGCTGCGGGGCGAAGTGTGTGAACTTGGGGCGCCCGTGCAACGGATGCCGCGGCTTGTCGGCTGATGCGAACGTTGCCTCAGCACGCGCCGCCGCCGTACGCTTCGGCATTGACCCTACCCGCTTCGATGACGCGCTGCGCCTGTTCAACCAAACGAACCCCGCGCTCGCGGAGGAAGACTAGCGTTTCGCGCTGTGCGCGGAGGAAACGAGGAAACCCATGGCGAAGACCGCTTTGCATGTCGATCATGTCGCCCGCGTCGAAGGGCATGGAAATATCCACGTCGTGATTGAGGATGGACGGGTTAAAACCTGCGAGATGAACGTGACCGAGCCGGCGCGTTTGTTCGAGAGCATGGTGCGTGGGCGCGTCTTTGATGATGTCCCCTACGTCGCCTCGCGTGTGTGTGGTATCTGCTCTTCGAGTCACGTGATCACCAGTCTAAAGGCCATCGAAAGCATTTTCGGGGTGCAGGTGTCCGACCGAACGAATGCCTTGCGCGAGCTGCTGGCGTATGGGTCGTACTTGCAGAACCACGCCACACACCTGTTTGTCTTCGCGGCTCCTGATTTCTTGGGAATGGGAAGCGTATTCCCGCTTGCCGAAATCGATCGGGGCTTGTACGACAAGGCACTTGCCTTGAAAGCGCTTGGCAATGAGCTGTGCACGGAGGTAGGCGGGCGTTCGGTGCATCCTATCACCGCAGTGGTGGGCGGGTTCACACATGAGCCACCACGTGAGACTTTCCTCGCTTTAGCTGATAAGCTTGACGAGGCGGTGGCGTTTGCTGTTTCTGCGGTTGATCTGTTCAAGTCGTTCGAGGTGCCCGATATCCGCATGTCAGGTGACTTTTTAGCCATGCAGGACGACGGACGCTATCCGGTGTGTGATTCCGATGAAGCTTTGTTCGTGCGCAGTGGGAAGCGCTTTGATGCTGCCGACGTGGAAAACGTTATCGAAGAGTATGAGATGTCGCATTCGGGTGCCCTGTTCGCCCGATGCCGCGACACGCAGGATGCCTACATGACCGGTGCGCTTGCGCGAGTGAATGCTTCGTGGTCGAATCTGTGCCATACGGCGAAGGTTGCGGCGGCGAAGGTGGGTCTGCGCCCGCCCGAGCGCAACCCCTATATGAACAACGTTGCCCAAGCAGTCGAGCTTGTCGACGTTTTAGAACATTGCGCGAGGCTTTGTCGCGAGCTGGCGGCGGGTGAGGGCAACCTTTCCGCGAGTTCGGCTCCGGTACCTTATCAGGTACGTGCAGGTGTGGGTGTCGGCTTTACCGAGGCACCGCGCGGAGCGCTATTCCACCGCCTGGAACTTGATGAGGAGGGTCGCGTAGTTACCGCTTCAATTCTCACGCCAACAGCGCAGAATCTGGCGAGCATGGAAGCCGACATGCGCGCTGTGGTGGAAAAGCTCGTGGACGAGGGCTGCTCGGCTGATGCCATTCGCTTGGAAGTTGAAAAGCTCGTGCGTGCCTATGACCCCTGCTTCAGCTGTAGTGTGCATTAGCACATACGCTAAACGCTTTTGTACCTTGCGCTATCAAGCGTGCCAAAAGAGCGATGAGAGCAACAAAGCTGCGAAGGTGGGCCGTTTGTCATAAATTGCTTCTAAGAACTGGTTTTACGGAGGCTTTGGCGAGTTGTTCTCCCTGTGGATTATGCCGGAGCGAACAGGCATTGTGCTAACATTCATCCTTACTTGAACCTGTGATACAAGGGGTTAGCCTGTATGTCGTTTTTGGATTCGCTAACAGACTTCGGGTTTGGCATGGGCGGTCAAATGTCGACCGATATGGCCATCGACCTGGGTACTGCAAATACGCTTGTCGCCATTCCGGGCGAGGGCATTGTCGTAAATGAGCCTTCCGTGGTTGCCATCGAGAAAGCGACGCATCGTGTGCTCGCTGTCGGCCACGAGGCGAAGAGTATGATCAACCATACGCCCGATGCATTTTCGGCAGAGCATCCGCTGCATGATGGCGTAGTGGCCGACTATGACGTCACTGAGGCGATGATTTCTGCGTTTATCAACAAGGCCGCGCCAAGGAAGTACCCGTGGCAGCCGAAGCCGCGCATCGTGGTGTGCATTCCGTGTGGCGCGACGTCGGTGGAGAAGCGTGCCGTGTTTGAGGCGTCCATTCAAGCGGGTGCGCGCCAAGCGTACCTGATCGAAGAGCCTATGGCAGCCGCTATGGGTGCCGATTTGCCGGTGACTGAGCCTACGGGTTCGATGGTGGTCGACATCGGTGGTGGTACGACTGAGGTTGCCGTTATTTCGCTTGGTGGTATCGTTACTTCGTCGTCGTTGCGTCTGGCGGGCAATCGCATGGATGAGGCTATTGCCATGCACCTGCGCGACTTGCTGGGCATCAAGATCGGTGAACGAACGGCTGAAATCATCAAGATCAAAATCGGCTCGATTTTGCCTTTTGAGGATGGCCGCGAGCGCGACATGGTCATTTCCGGTCAGGACGTGATCACCGAACAACCCAAGGAGGTCACCATCCAGTCAGAAGATGTGCGCGCAGCGCTGCAAGCGCCTATCGACGAGATGGTTACGCACATCAAGGAAACCTTCAAGAAGACCAACCCCGATCTGGCAAGCGATATCATCCAGAACGGCATCCTGCTCACGGGTGGCGGTGGCTTGCTCGCCGGGCTTGACCGGTATCTTACCGACAAGTTGGAGATTCCGGTGTGGACAAGTCCAACGGCACTGACGAACGTGGTTATGGGCTGCTTGAAAGTGCTCGAAACACCGCAGGCCTTAAAGCAGACGCTTATGCGGACTAAATAGGGCAGCGCGCTTTCATGGCTCTCAAATTTCAACAGAAGAACTCGGCGCTCGTTCGTCGAGTTCTTGTCATAGCGCTTCTGGTGATTGCGCTGGTGCTGATTACGCTGTATGCACGGGAAGGCGAGGACGGCTTTCTCCATTCTGCGCAAAGTAGTGCATCTGACGCAGCCTCTGTTGTTGGAGGTGCAGGGCAGGGTATCGGTGGCGCGCTCGATGCTCTTGGGAAAGGCGTGGACAATCTAACTGCTGATGACGGTACGCTGTCGAGCTTGCGCACGCAGAACGAAGAACTGCGTGCTATGGTGGCACAGGCCGAAGAGTATCGCCAAGAGGCGCTGCGTCTCGAAGAGTTGCTTGATCTGAAGAGCAGCTACTCCGCCGACGGCGTGGGTGCGCGTATTATCGGCAAGTCCACGCAGGCGTGGAGTCAGACTGTCACCATTAACAAGGGATCGGCTGACGGTTTGCGTACCGGCCTTACCGTTATGGGAACCACCGGCGTCATCGGACAGACCGTAAGTGTGTCTGAGCATGCCGCCACTGTGCGTCTGATTACCGATCCGCAAAGCGGCGTAGCAGCGCTCTTGCAGTCAAGCCGTGCGCAGGGTATTGTGCGAGGTTCGCTTGAGGGCATTCTGTATTTGGAGAACGTCGATGCCGACGCGACGATCGAGGTGGGCGATGTGGTGCTCACATCTGGTTTGGGCGGAAGCTACACGTCGGGTCTGATTGTGGGAACTGTCGTTAAAGTTGATTCCGCGCAGGGTGATTCGTCTCGCCGCGCTGTGGTGTCGCCAAATGGCGAGATCTCGGCGCTCGAAGAGGTGCTGGTAGTGTTGGGCACCAGCAGCTCAGATGACGGATCGGATGGAAGCGCGTCTGGTGGATCAGGTACCAACGCGGCTGACAAAGGTGGTGCCGAATGACGCCTGCGAGCGCTGGCGTGATGAAGGCGGTCGGTGCAGTTATCGCCCTCATCTTGCAGGTGGCGCTTGCTCCTAACATTGCGCTGTTCGGGTCGTTTCCCTGTATTCCGTTGGTCTATGTGATGGCTTTAGGTGTGGCCGATCCGGCAAACGCCAGTATCGCGTTGTCGTTCCTTACCGGTCTTGCGTGCGACCTTCTGGGTTCTGGTCCGGTTGGCGCGCTTGCGTTTTTGTTCCTGTTGGCGCACGTTGCTACGGCACGCGTGTTTCTTGTGCTCGACAACGATGCGCTCTTCATGCCGTTTGCCATCATGTTCGCGGGTATGTTTGCGGTTGAAACTCTCTACGGCTTTCTGCTGGTGGCGCTGGGGTTGCCCGTGTCGCCCCTTGACGCCTTCCTCAATCGCGCGGCTCCGTGCGCGCTGTACGACTGTGTGGTTGCTGTTATTGTGTATCCGCTGCTTGTCGTGCTGTTTTCGCGCACTGCGAAGGAGCTTAAGATCAGAACGCCGAAGCTGAGGTAGTGGTCGCCATGTTGATTGCCATTATCGCTGCCCTTGTGGCTCTCGTGCTCACCGCTGCCGCTGTTGTTATCGTGTTGAACATGGTTCGCAAAAACCGTTCCGAAAGCGTGGGCGTGAAGAAAAGCGCAGCCACCATCGATTCGGTGGGTGTGAAGTCAACACTTTCTGACTATATGCCTAAGCATGCGAACCATGGAACAGCCGCGTCGTCGTCGAGTCAGCCGGTGACGGTTCCTGCCGATGTGTTGCGTCCACGCTTTTTGGCTATGGGGGCGCTTGTGGCTGGCGTGTTTGCGACGCTTCTGGCGAAGCTGTGGAGCATGCAGATCTTGGCGGGCAGTAAGTATGCCAGTGAATCGGAAGAAAACCGCTATTCGGTGGTTTCCACACCAGCCCCACGCGGCTATGTGTACGATGCTGATGGCTTGGCGCTCGTGAAGAACCGTTCGTCGCTGACAGTGCTCGCCGATCCCGACGTTGCCGACAATCGTGACGTGTTGTTGCGGCTGTCCACGGTACTTGGCGTGCCGTACAACGTGGTGCGCCAGCGGGTGAAAGATGCGTCATCAGGTGCTCAGAGCCAGCGTGTGGTAGCAAGCGACGCACGCATGCGCGACGTGGCGTTTATTTCCGAGCATGCCGACGCGTTTCCCGGCGTGACTGTGGAAACGAGAGCGGTGCGCGACTACCCCTATGGTGCTTTGGCTGCGCATGCGCTCGGCTACACCGGCAGCGTGTCGGAGGACGAGCTTGGTAATATGGCCGCCGGACGAGATATTGAGCTTGGCGATGACGTGGGGAAATCGGGCGTGGAATCCACTTATGATAACCTAATCGCGGGCGATCATGGCCAGCGCAAGGTGATGGCCGACTCGAAGGGTAACGTCGTTGAGGTGGTAAGCGAAACGCAACCAACGCGCGGTTCCGATGTGTATTTGTGTATCAAGGGTCCTGTTCAATACGCTGCCGATAAGGCGCTGGCCGAACTGATTGCACCCGATGATGGGGTTATTGGGTCGGGTGCGGGAACGGCTGGTGCCGTGGTGGTACTCGATATCGCTGATGGCGGCATCGTGGCTATGAGTAGCTATCCAACGTTTGCTCCGTCCACCTTCACCGGCGGCATTCCCCAAGAGGTGTGGGACTTGTACAACACCGAAGAATCGCATTATCCGCTCATGAACCGGGCTATATCGGGGTCGTATCCGGCTGCTTCCACCTACAAGGCGTTCACCAGCATGGCAGCGCTTGAGTACGGGTTTGCCACCGATACGAGCACGTGGACGTGTACCGGCTCGTGGGACGGTTGGAACACCGGCCAGCCGCAGATGTGCTGGGAACACTCCGGTCACGGTACGCTCGATCTCTACGGCGGCATTGTGAACTCTTGCGACGTCGTGTTCTACGAAATCGCAAAGGCGTTCTGGGATAATCAGGAAACAGTCGGTGAAACCGCGCTGCAGGACTACCTCCACAAGTTTCGTTTCGGGGAATACACAGGTATCGATCTTTCCGGTGAGGCACAAGGACGCATTCCCACACCGGAATGGAAAGCCGAGCATTTCGCCGATTACCCCGAAGAGGCCGTGTGGAAGGGCGGCGACATGACAAACATGATCATCGGCCAGGGCTATGTGCTCACCACGCCGCTGCAGATTGCCTGCGCGTATGCGGCTATTGCCACGGGCACGATGATGAAGCCGCATCTGCTGAAGGAGGTGCGTAACGCTTCGGGGGAAGTGGTGCTCTCTTTCGAGCCCGAGGTGTTAACTGAGATTGATGTGAACACCGACGATCTTGCACTGGTGCGCCGGTCATTGCGTGGCGTGGCTACGGACAATAGCTACATCGCCAAAGTGCTCAACGACTATGGTATTCAGGCGGCATGCAAGACAGGCACGGCTGAAGTGGCTGGCAAGGAAGATTACGCATGGTTTGCCATGTATGCGCCCTACGATGATCCGAAGTACGTGGTAGCGTGCATTGTCGAAGAGGGCGGCGGTGGTTCTGATACAGCGATGCCTCTTGGAGCTGCTGTCATGAACGCCGTACTTGCGTACGACCGTGGCGAACTTGACGAGATGGGGCGTATTGCCGGTTCGACTGGCAAGTCGGTTGAGCCGGCGGCGCACGTTTCGTCGGGGCGCACCGACTAGCGTGTAGGTGAGACTCGCTTTGTGGCCGTGCTACGGGTAGTGCCGCGGTGCGTGGCGGGCGAGCAGGCGTGTGGCTGGTGCTGCATTGCCAATGTCGTGCGACTGGTGTATTGCCAGATGAGAGACTGTAGGAGAAACGGCGGAAGGAGGCGAGATATATGGCTGCTTTGCCGCAGATAGATACGATCAAGACGCCTGACGCCGCTGTTGTACAGGCGGCAAGGAATGCCCGGCGGGCACGCTTTAACGTGCCATTTGTTGTGATTGTGGCGCTGTTGGTGTCCTATGGTTTGTTGATTGTGTACTCGGCGGTGCGCGTCGATGCTGATTACAGCTTCACTCGGCAGCTTGCTGGCGTGGCTATAGGGCTTGTCGCCATGCTGCTCGTATGGCGTTTCGACTACCGCAAGCTGTCCGATTTCGTTACGCTGTTCCTTATTATCAATGTCGTGCTCATTCTGTCTCCACACCTGCCGGTTATTGGTGTTGAGGCAAAGGGTGCGCAGTCGTGGATCAAAATAGGTATGCAAATTCAGCCGGGCGAATTCGCGAAAGTGACCGTGGTGTTGCTCGATGCGGCGGTGATGGCTCGTTATGGTGGCCACCTCAATGACCCGCGCGAGTATTGCCGGGCACTCGGTATTATGCTCGTTCCGTTCGCGTGTATTATGACGCAGCCCGATTTGGGCACGGGTCTGGTGTATTTGTTTATTGCGGCGGTGGCACTTGTGATGGGTGGTGCGCGGCCGAAATACCTGCTCATCACACTTGCTGCTTTCGTTGCTGCAGTGGCGCTCGTTTTTGCTGTTGACGAGGTAATCAAAGCGCAAACAGGCGAGTATAAACTACTGCAGCAGTATCAGCGTAATCGCCTGCTGGTGTTCATCAACGACGATTTCGACCCAACTGGCGAGGGTTACAACCTGAATCAGGCGAAGATTGCTATCGGGTCAGGCGGTTTGTTTGGACAAGGGCTTTTTAAGGGAACTCAGCATGCACTTGGAATCCTACCTGAGGCACCTACCGACTTCATCTTCTGCGTGCTTGCCGAGGAATTGGGGTTTGTGGGCGTAGTGGTGTTGCTGGCGTTGTACGCTGCACTCATACTCATTTGTTTTAACATCGCGCGATCGTCAAACGACTTGTTCGGCATGCTTATCGTTATGTGCGTGGTGGGGATGTGGCTGTTTCAGATACTTGAAAATATCGGCATGGACTGCGGGTTGATGCCCATTACCGGTATTCCGCTGCCGTTTATGAGCTACGGCTCGTCGTTTATGGTGGTCAACTTCATTATGCTTGGCATGATTGGGTCGGTATGGAGCCATAACAACGCTTCGTTGGGAAAGAGAGGCTAGCATGGAAATGCCCGTTGACGTGAAGAAGGTTCTTGACGAGGTATCGGCCGTCGATGAAGCTCGTACGATGCCGCTGTCGGTGAGCGTGTACTTCGATGAAACCGCTCCAGGTGATGTGCAGGCATTCGTTCGCCAGTCGTTTGCTAGTGCGTCACATCATGCGCGCGTGTCGCTCATGTACTTGGACGGCCGTCCGTTTGTTCCGTTTGAGGGAGACGACATGTCGGTTATTGTGGCTGGCGTGTCAGATGCTGTTGGGTCGTGTGCTGAGCAGCTGCGCGAAGCTGGGGTGCCTGTGATGGTGGTGACCACGTTGCCTCATCTCGTGTCCGATCTGGCTCATGCTTGCGGGCATGATATCCCCGCAGCTGATCTGTTGTCTCCTGCCGAGCAGCCCACCGTGTCGAAAGCGGCTGTGGTCGCCAAGGCGGCGCGTAATGTGGCTGGTGCCGCTGCCGATGCGCAGGAGAGAGGCGGCAAGATGCAGACGATCGCCGGCATGGCATCGGGTGCGGCTTCTACTGCTGCCGATTACATTGAAGCATTTGCGGAAGAACCCGCGAAGGTGCATGAGGAGTACGCTCGTGCAAGTGCTGAGGAAGCGGCCGCCGAACCACTAGAGCTCAATGATCGCTTACGAGCGTCGTTGGCGGGGCGTATGGGTCGTTGGGTTGTTGAAACATGTCGAGCGAAGAAGCTCGCGTTTGCGTTGGCGTTCCCCTTTGTTCGTAAGCCGCTTGCGCTCGATGCCGTGTCGGTTACGGCGATGCAGAACGCTGGTGTGGGTGCGCTCGTTATTATTCCCGGCGCTGACATGCCCATTATGACACTGAACCAATCGAAGATGCTGTTGCAGATTGCGGCTTCCTACGGCGAGGATCTCGGTCCTGCACGCCTCAAAGAGCTTGCCGCTGTAGTGTGTGGCGGCTTCGCGTTGCGTTCGGTGGCCCGTCAAATTGTGTCGGTTGTGCCCGTTGGTGGCTGGGCTGTGAAGGCAGGTATCGGGTATTCGGGTACTGTGGCTATGGGGCGAGCTGCCATCGAGTATTTCGAGGGTGGGGCTTCTTTGAGTAGGTTTACCGATGCGTTTGGTGGCGCGCGTGACAAGGTGATGCGTGTTGCTGCGGGAAAGGTTGCAACGCGTGCAAAAAGCCATGGGGCGCGCACGGTGGAGCGCGTTCGCGATGCGGCTGTTCGCGCCGCTGGGTCGGCGGTGAGTCGTGCGCCGCGCGAAAAGGCAGGCTCGGCAGCCGGTGTCTCAGCGGCTGGCGTGGGCGCGGAATAGTCGGAGTAGTATCGGTATGGAGCTTACCAACCTCTGGCCGCGCTTGGAGCCGTTGCTGGCCGACGCTGAGCGTCCGGCGCGCTACCTAAACCACGAATTCGGATGTGTGTTGAAAAGCGACGCCGACTTCAACTTCTGCATGGTGTATCCCGACACCTACGAGCTAGGACAGGCGAATCAAGCGCTGCGCATCCTGGTAAACTGCGTGAATGCACAACCGGGTATGGCAGCCCAGCGCGCATTTCTGCCTGCGCCGCACATGTGCGATGTGCTGCGAGATGAGGGCATTCCGCTGTTTTCAATCGAAGGTTGCGCGCCGCTTGCCGAGTTCGATGCGGTGGGCATCACGCTGCCGCATGAGTTGGCGGCAACCAATGTGCTCGAGGTGCTGGATTTATCGGGCATTCCTCTGCACGCAAGTGAGCGAACCGATACTGATCCGTTCGTTATCGCGGGCGGCCCGTGCGCGTACAACCCCGAGCCGTACGCTCCCTTCTTCGATGCGTTTAATATCGGCGAAGGGGAACGTGCCATGCCCGAAGGCCTTGACGTGATACGCCGCATGAAGGCGCAGGGGGCTTCGCGTGCCGATATTTTGCTGGCTCTTGCGCAGCTGGAAGGCTGGTACGTGCCATCGCTGTATCGCTGGCTTGATGAGGCTGAGGCGCAGGAGCGAGGGAGTTGGATTGAGCCTGTTCGTGATGGGTTGCCCACGGTAATCACCAAGCGTCTGTTCGAGGAATTCGCTGAAAGCCCTGGATGGGAGCCGTGCATTGTTCCCTTTACCGAGGTCGTGCATGACCGTCTAAACGTTGAGGTGTTGCGCGGGTGCGCGCGTGGGTGCCGTTTTTGTCAGGCGGGTATGATGTATCGTCCGGTGCGCGAACGCAGCGCCGACAACGTGGTCGATTCGGTGCTTGAGGGCTTGCGATGCACAGGATATGACGAAGTAAGCTTGACTTCGCTGTCTTCAACCGATCATTCCCAAATTGCTGACATTCTCATGCGTTTGAACGAGGCGTGCGACGGTAAAGGTGTGCGTATATCGGTACCCTCGCAGCGGCTCGACTCGTTCGGTGTTGACATGGCTGAGCTTGTTGCGGGGCAGAAGAAGGGTGGGCTTACGTTCGCGCCCGAGGCGGGCACGCAACGTCTGCGTGACGTTATCAACAAGAACGTCACCGAAGACGACCTGTTTAGCGCCATTGATGCGGCGTTCGCAGCGGGATGGCGCCGGTGCAAGTTGTACTTCATGATCGGGCTTCCCACGGAAACCGACGACGACATCAAGGGTATTGCGAGTTTGGCGCAGCGTGCCTACGACCGTGCCAAGGCGGCGGTGCCTCCTGAACAGCGGGGCAGCGTGCGCATGAGTGTGTCGTGTGCGCTGTTTGTACCGAAGGCGCAGACGCCGTTTCAGTGGGATGGTCAGATAGCGCCCGAGGAATCGCTGCGGCGCGTGGCGCTTTTGCGCCACAGCGTGAAGTACCGGGCGGTCGATGTACATTGGCACGACCCCGACACCAGTTTCATTGAGGCCGCTATGAGCCGTGCGGGTCGCGATGCGGCTGCATGGGTGGAAGCCGCTTGGCGTGCAGGTGCCCGCTTCGACGCGTGGAGTGAGTGTTTCAGCCGGCAAGCGTGGGAAGAAGCGTGCGAACAGACGGGGTTTGACCCTGCTGCGGTTGCCCAGACCACGTACCCAACCGATTACGTGATGCCGTGGTCGCACATATCCTGCGGGGTGTCGGTGCGATGGCTCGCGCATGAGCGTAAGCTCGCCGAGCTTGAACGCACAACTCCTGACTGCACCTTCGAGCGCTGCTCGGCATGTGGGGCATGCCCTAGCTTAAGCACCGACAATCAACTTGCTGCTCCACGTACCAACGCGAAGTCTACAGCGATTAAGCCAGATAGAAACGACTCCGGTGCTGCCTTCAATGCCGGCAGCGCTTCGTTTGAAGCGAGTGGTACTGTTCAGCCTGACGCTGTTCCAACATGCGGCGGCGATATGGCTGAAAAGGCAGGTTCATGCATGCGTGCTGATTACGGGGAAGGGGAGCGCTATGACTGATCCGAGCCTGTTTCGCTTGCGTGTTGAGTTCGGCAAACAGGGAAGGCTTGCGCTGCTGTCGCATTTGGAAGTAGCTCGTGCTCTTGAACGCGCGGTTCGGCGTGCTAACCTTCCCTTTGCGGTGAGTAAAGGTTTTTCGCCTCATATGCGCATCGCGTTTGGTGCGGCGCTACCCGTTGGTGTTGGTGGTACCTCCGAGATCTTCGACATTTTGCTTTTGCGCTACGTACGACCAAGCGATGCCTTGCAGGCGTTGCAGCATGCGAGCGTACCCGATCTCATGTGCACCTCGTGTGCCTACATCGAACCGACGGCGAAGGCGGCCTCAGTTGCCTACCCGTTCAGCACGTACGTCGCACGTTTCACAGAGGCGCCTGTACGGCTGGAAGTACCCGCCGAAATAACGGTGGTGCGCAAGAAGAAGGAGAAAGTGCTACGCTCCGAAGAGTTCTTGGTGGGGCCGATGCTGCTTGATGGTGATACGGTGCGCTTCACATTGCAAGCGAAGGACACGGGCAGCTTGCGCCCCGATGTGCTGCTGCGCGCCTGCTGTGAACACACGATGGCTAACGGCGCGTCGTCTGCGGAACCGGATGTGGACTCAAGTATTACAGCAACACCCAGTCCGCTGCGTGTCGCATCCATCACAAGGGTGCGCCAGTCAGCCACCGCCGAAGAAGCGCTGCGGTAGAGAAACGCCACGTGCAATTCTGCGTGCAATTCAAAACCGCAGAACGGACAACGGAGATAAGCCTGTGACAAAGACACCTAATGGCACACATCGCCTCTTTAGCACCGCAATTGCGTGTCAACGTAACGACGCGTGTGTTTGTCACAAGCTCCGCACGGTTTTACCAGGCAGGCCTTCCTGTGGCGATAAGGCTGTCCAGATCGGTAAAGGCGTTGTCTAGCGATTCGGTGTGGTACATTTCGTACATGTCATATACAAAGCCGATCCTACCCTGTTTATCGAGCGCATCGAAGACTTCCGCTGCTTTCAGATTACGGCTTTGAGCATAGCTTTCAATAAGGAAGGCAAAGAACGAGAATTCCTTAGGCAATTTCATCACCTCTCAGGTAGAGCGAGTTGCGCGGGTCGCCAGTTGCCTGTTCGTTCTCCCAAAGGTCAAAGAGGACAGTGGGGCTGAAGTGCCACATTTTCAAGTCATCGTTGAGAAGCATCTCGTGAGTTTCCGAGTTGAGAAATAACCTTAGTGCGTCCATAAGCTCGATATTGCGCGAGGAAGCGATAAGGGTAGACACTTGTGAGTCAAATCCTTGCATAATGGAAGGAGAGGTACTATTAGTCAAGGCAGTTCACCTCTCGATACGTAAGATGGCTCAGTGCATCTGCGGTTCGAAAACAGTATTGATCGGTTAATCGCTGCGGTTCCAAAAGTACCAGCGCAGTGTTCTTGTTGATTTCGCCATTCATATAATCATTGATGACACGCATTGTGCGATCGTTCGCAACAGGACCGATCACGAGATCATAAAGGGGTCCCGAGTAAATTCCCTTACGATTCTCAACCACAAAATCGAGCCAATCACCATCCGCCTCGTTGAACCGAAGAACAGTAAGATCAGTCAAAGCGCTATCCTCAAGATCGTAGGTTGAGACTGTGGGATTTCCTGAGACCCGACGTTGAGCTTGAAGCGTAGCCCAACGACGTGCTTGCTCGAAGCTCGACGTCGTATAGAATCCAGCACCGAAATCTAAAGATCGGTTAGTCGTCAAAATGCGTGGATGCTCCACGGCGACGTTGCTTCCATGGTGAAGAAGCATATCAATGAAACCCCCATCCGATTTGTCTTAGCTTGCAAGAAGCTAGAGTATACCGTACTTCCCTCACCGTAATGAGCCTGGTCATTTGATACTCCTACCTTTTGTTACTGTTGGTCCATAATAGTTTGACCTACGATGGATGGAATGATATCTTACGCTCACATAGAGTGTAAGATATCATTCCATCTGTAAACAATCCGTCTCCTGAGAAGGTTGAACAATATGAAGTTTCTAGGCATGGGTGTTCCCGAACTTCTCATCATATTCATTTCTCTCCTAATCCCTCTTTTAGTAATAATCATCGTTGCTATCATCTGCTTAAGCATTGCGAAGAAAAGACGCAAAAAAGCTGCTTTGTGGCAAAATGCGCCGAAGCAACTTGAGGATTATAAGAGACTAATGGATACCGGTGTCATTACTTCTGATGAGTTTGAGAAGAAGAAACGGGAGATCCTAGATGTTTAAAATAGTCATCATAGTCTCGACAGTGGCACGCAACATGCCTTAGAACTGATCAGTTGTGAATGGGATGAATTAAGAATAGCCTTCATCTGAGTAACCCATAGAAAAAACTAGGAGCCATCATAGGCTCCTGAACTGGTATCAGATGGCGGGATGTACGAGACTTGAACTCGCGACCTCCGACGTGACAGGCCGGCGCTCTAACCAACTGAGCTAACACCCCGCATGTAACCGCCGCTTCAACGAAGCAGCCTCGCTATGATAACGAGAAACCGCATCTTTGGCAAGAGGATTCTTGGGCGTTTTTGACCAACTACCCAACGTTACTGACCCCAACACCAGATTCAGAAGAAAAGCGACGAATGACATGTCTTCTTAATTGCGCATTTGACAAGGGCGTTGCTATGATCGTGCCGCTTGGGTGTTGGGTTTCCTTTTGAGGAAGGCGAGTAACACAATGCCTGATTTCCTGTCGTTAAGCGCATGCAAGGGTTTCTCCCCGCGGTATCTGAGTACAGAGCGACACGTCGCGCGGCCCGCGCTCATCGCCAGGCTGCTTCGAGAGCGTCACGTTCCTCGTTACATCGTTGCGCCACCAAGCTATGGGAAGACGATACTTGCGCTTCAGTACGCCAGTACGGTGTTCTCGTTTAAGAACGTGTTCTGGCTCGATTGCGCAAGTCCATGCTTCTTTCGCGACCTTGATGCACATATCATTGCTGAACGGCTAAAGCCTGCAGAAGGTCAGACGGCGTTGGTTATTTTCGATGGGATGCCGTTTCTCGACCCTCACCGGGCTGACTTTCTCATGGATGAGATTGATGCCATCTTAGATGGTGGGGGAGAAGTTCTTGTCACCTGCACGCCGTCGCGCGATGTTTTCTCGGCGCATCGTGATCGCATGCGGATTGGATCGCGCGATTTGTTGCTCAGTGATGACGAACTCGATGATGTTAGAACCGAGTCGGAGCGCAAGGCGTTCCCCTCGTCATTTATTTCCGATTCAGGCCGTGTTCCTGGTATTGCTTGGGCCGATGCTGCTTCGTCGACCTCTGCGTTTGTGGCGGCAACCTTTGGAGAAGAGCTTCCTGCCGACATGTTGGCATCTATATTTGTCATGATGGTGCTCGGGGATGGCAAGTTGGCCCATGCTATGCAGTTCGTTAGTTCGGTTACCGCCAGTTTGCGTATGATTGAGTGCGAGTACCCACACTTTGGTGTCGATGTTGAGCAGGGAACCTTCGAGGCACCGGCTGTTCCTATAGCCGATATAGAAGGACCAGCACTCGCCGTGCTTCCTACCATTGTTGACGGATCGGCGTTTGCAGGAAGGGAATCGCTGTGCTCGGCATTGGGCAGCTGGCTCGTGCAGCATGGCAGAGCGAGCCGCGCCTGTGAGCTGATGCATCGCTTGCCAGGCGCCGTGGCACGCGCCTTGTGGCTCGCTGAACATGGCGAAGACTTACTTGATGCGTGCTGTGTTTTGCCGGCGTCGGAGGTGTTTGGACTCTTCTCAGAAACAGATCAGGTGGTTTCCTCGTGTCTGCAGGCCGACGAAGCGCTGCGTCTGTTGTTGCTTGATGATGTCGATGGTGCGCTGCGTGTTGCTGGTGTGGCTGTTAGCAGGGCGGATGCTTCCGCTGGCGACCGTATGCAAGGCATGTTGGTGACCTATCTTGCATCAGATGCTGCGGAACGCACTCGTGTTGCCGCTGCTGCAGCGCATCTGTTCGCTGAGGTAGGCGAATCCCAGCAAAACCAGCTTGACCCCGATGCAGCACACCAAGGGGAACAAGACGGACAAGACGTCGATGTGCATGTTGTTGATGTGCTGCGGTTTATCGGCGTGTTGGAAGCGCTGTCCTCGTCGACCGAAGAGGCGCTTCGCCTGCAATGCGAGTGGCTAAAGACACATCCGTCTTTGGTGTGCTTACTCGCCGCTGCGGTTGTGTTTAATCGTATTGGTTGCATGGGATCAGAGGGTGAGGTCCGCTTCTCTGTGGATGTCGAGACGCAAGCTCGACGTATCGCTTTACAACTCGAACAGCTTCCCCAGATAAGCGATCCTGCGAGTCTGACACTTCCGGCGGCATTGGCCGCAATTGAACTTTCGCGCATGCTCGACGTCGTTGCGCTGCCCGTCAGTTCGGTTGGTACCCACTTACTCGATGCTGCCCAGGCTATGGAAATGTCGCTGTATAAGCAGCGCAGGGAGTACCGTAAAGACGTTGCCGCCCGCAGCTCCCTTACTGCATCGACGAGGCGGAACCGGTCACTTTTGAACACACCGCTCAAGCCGCAGGTGAAGACAGGTGTACCGACGTGTCCGCCGCTGCACGTGAGTCTGTTTGGTGGTCTTGAGGTGAGTATTGGGGAGCACCGGGTCGACCCGATGCTGTTCAGTCGGCGCAAGGTGCGTACGCTGCTCGCGCTTTTGGTACTCAACGGTGGCAAGGAGTATTCGCGCGATCGCTTGGCTACCTTGCTATGGCCCGACAGTAGTCCTACGTCGGCGCGCAACAACCTATATAGCATCTGGAGCACGCTGCGTAAGGCGCTCAGTGTTCCTGGTGGCGGTTGTCCCTACCTTATCCGTCAGCAGCAAGGTTTGCGTATTGATGCCACGCTTCTTACGAGCGATGTCACTGAGTTTGATGAGCTGTGTCGAACGTTGCTGTTCGAAAGCCCTGGTTACGGTGGGTGGTCACACATCCATGCGCAGCTGAAGGCCAATTTCTCAGAAGATCTGCTGCCGAGCGAAGACGAAAACGAGTTCATTGCTGGCATGCGAAATAGTTATCGCGGGCGTTTGGTTGATGCACTGGTGTCGGCATCGAAGCGTTTGGTGGGCGCAGACGAAGTGCGCGAAGGGCTATGGTTCGCACGAGCAGCTGTCATGCGCGACCGCACGCGCGAAGATGCCTACGATGCGCTTATGGAGGCGCAGCTTGCGGCGGGGCAGCGCACGGCGGCGCTTGACACTTACTTCGAGTGCCGGCGCGTGCTGATTAACGAAATGGGCATCGATCCCTCGCCTGAAACCGTGCGCATGTACCGGTTGATTATCGAAGCCGAAGACGACTTGAGCTTCTAGCGCCTTAAGCGGCAAAGCGGGGTAGCTTGTACTGGTAGCCTAAAACCCGCCTTCGTCAATGAGTTGCCGCTTGGCGTTGTGCTCACAGGGGTTCGTCTTACAGGTGAGCCCCTGTGTCATGTTGACATCTTCGCGTACATGAACAGGGTTTACGCCCGATGGCATGCCTGTGGATTTCGAGAATCAGCAATTGTCTCTATGCTAGAATCGGGAATTTGCAAGACATACTCGCACACAATGCGGCAGCATTGCGCCGATCTTGGCGCTACCTTGCCGCTCTACGAAGGGAAGGCGCACGTTATGGCAGGTTTTCTCTCGAAGCTGCTGTCCGCTGGTGAGGGCAAGCAGGTGAAACGCTATCAGGCTTTGGCTCGCAAGGTGAACGATCTTGAACCTCGCATGATTGAACTCGACGACGATCAGTTGCGGGAGTTAACGGCCGATTTCCGTCGACGCCTTGATGCGGGCTGTAAGTTGGATGATCTGTTGCCCGAGGCGTTTGCCGCTGTGCGTGAGGCAAGCAAGCGCACCACGGGGCTTCGGCATTTCGACGTGCAGCTTATCGGTGGCATGGCCTTACACGATGGGCAGATCGCCGAGATGCGTACCGGTGAAGGTAAGACACTTGTGTCAACGCTGGCGGGCTATTTAAACGCACTGCCAGGCAACAACGTGCACGTTGTTACGGTAAACGACTACCTGGCTCGCCGCGACAGCGAGTGGATGGGGCAAGTGTATCGCTTCATGGGGCTGTCGGTTGGCCTTATCCAAAACGGTATGCGTCCCGCCGACAAGAAGGAATCCTATCGCGCTGATATTACGTACGGCACCAATTCCGAGTTCGGTTTTGACTACCTGCGTGACAACATGGTTACCAACGCAGGTGCGCGCGTGCAGCGCGGGCATCACTTTGCCATTGTCGACGAGGTTGACTCTATTCTCATTGACGAGGCCCGCACGCCGCTTATCATATCGGGTGCTGGGTCGGCGGCTGCGGAAACCTATGTGAAGTTCGCGCGCGTTATGCCGGCGCTGCGTCTTGACGAAGACTTCAACATGGACGAGGCAAAACGCACCATCAACGCAACAGAAAGCGGCCTTGAAAGAATCGAGGCCATGTTAGGTATCGATGACATCTACGCCGATCCGTCTGGCAGGTTGGCAAACCACTTACAGCAGGCATTAAAGGCGCAATTTTTGTTCCACCGTGATGTTGACTACGTGGTCGTGAACGGTGAAGTGAAAATCGTTGACGAGTTCACGGGGCGTATCATGGAGGGGCGGCGCTACTCGGAGGGCCTGCATCAGGCGCTTGAGGCGAAAGAGCGCGTGCGGGTGCGCGAGGAAAACCAGACCCTTGCTACTATTACGTTACAGAACTACTTCCGCCTATACAATAAGCTCTCGGGCATGACAGGCACCGCGATGACCGAGGATTCCGAATTCCGTCAAATCTATAACCTGCCTGTCGTGGCTATTCCGCCGAACAAACCTGTTATTCGTGCCGACGAGAATGATCTTATCTATCGCACCATCGACGCGAAATTTAAGGCTGTTGCCGACGATGTGGCTGCTCGTCATGCTGCTGGTCAGCCGTGCCTAATCGGCACGGTGTCCATTGAAAGCTCCGAGCGGCTTTCTCGCCTGCTTGACAAGCGTGGTATTCCGCACGAGACTCTCAACGCGAAGAATCACGAGCGTGAGGCGCACATCGTAGCACAGGCGGGGCGCACCGGTGCGGTTACTATCGCTACAAACATGGCCGGCCGCGGTACCGACATCTTGCTGGGAGGCAACCCCGACATCCTCGTTGATGAGCGCCTGCGGGAGTTGGGCTACGACCCAGATGCCGAGGTGGGCGCCGAGGTTGAAGATGGGAAGATGCCGCCCGCGCCGCCCGAGGTACGCGCTGAAGCCTTGGCTCACTGCAAGGCAATTTGCAATCAAGAAAACGAGCAGGTGCTAGCGGCGGGCGGCCTGTGTGTTATCGGCACCGAGCGCCACGAGAGCCGCCGTATTGACAATCAGCTGCGTGGTCGAAGTGGCCGTCAGGGTGACCCGGGCACCACGCAGTTCTATCTGTCGCTCGAAGACGACCTCATGCGCTTGTTCGGTGGTGATCGCATGGATTCCATCGGGCGGCTTATGGAAAAGACGAGCATGGAAGACGACATGCCCATTCAGGCGACCATGGTGTCCAAGGCGATCGAAAACGCTCAGCGTCAGGTTGAGACGATGCATTTCGCCGCACGAAAGAACGTGCTCGAGTACGACGATGTTATGAACAAGCAGCGCGTCGCTATCTACCAGGAGCGAAATGCGATTCTAGATGGCAAGGATATGTCAGAACGCATTCCTGTCATCATAACTGATGCGGTGGAGGAAGTGGTGAGCGAGAACTGCCCGCCTAAGACCGCAAGTGACGACTGGGACGCACGCGCTGTCGACGCCTGGGCGGCCGAGATGACCGGGGCGAGCGACTTCCGTGTAAACGACGTTTCTCATGACGATAGCCCATCTGAGGTGGCCTGCGCACTTGAAGACTACCTGTCTGGTGTCTACGAGGCTAAGCGCGCCGAGCTTGGGGATGCTGTGATGAGCACGCTGGAAAGCCAGGTGATGCTGCGCATCATCGACACGCGCTGGATGGCACATCTCTCCGACATGGACTACCTGAAAACCGGCATTGGTCTGCGCGCATTCGGTCAGCGAGATCCGCTGGTCGAGTACAAGAACGAGGCGTTTTCTGCTTTCAAGAATCTGACCGAGGGCATGTACGAGGACTACCTGCGCACGTTGCTGCGCCTGCAGGTGGCGGTAAAGCAAAATGCCCCTGATCTGCAGGAACACGAAAGCCCACTTGCCGGCAAGCTGACCTACTCCAATCCGGAACACGCGCTTGATTCCACAGGTGTGGGAAGCGCTGTTGCCCGAAACGCCCGCACAGGAAGTTCCTCGTCGCCGAGCGCTCCTGCAGCAGCGGGGCAGACACTGAACAAGCCTGCGCCGCAAAAGGTACAAACCTACGTGAAGGACAAAGACGATCCCTTCGCGAATGTCGGCCGCAACGACCCGTGCCCTTGCGGCAGCGGTAAGAAGTTCAAGAAATGCCACGGTGCGTGACACGTCTGACATGTGCAGCGTTTTTACGGCGAAATAATAATTGAGCGCTGCGAAACCGCTTGCTGACGTTACGAACAACCTGTTACCGGTGGTTTTCGATACTGGAAAGACGATATGGCTGACAAAGAGAACAAGGAACTCGAAGAACTCGCCCGCCGCGTTGCCGATGCGCGAGCTTATCTGCACGTTGATGAGAGAATTACTGAGCTTGAGAGCCTTGATGACGAGCTTGCAAGTCCTGGCTTTTGGGAGGATGCCGACCGCGCGCAAGCCGTGTCTAAGCAGGCGAGCGACATCCGCGACACCCTTGCCGAATACGACAATGCATGTTCGCTACTCGAAGATGCTTCCGCGGCGCTTGAGCTGGCGGGTGAGGATGAGTCATTTTTGCAGGAATGGCGCACAGCATGCATACGACTTGTTCGACTGCTTGATACCATGGAGGTAAACTCGTGGTTCTCTGGCCGGTTTGACGCGGGGGATGCCATCGTGTCGGTAAACCCTGGTCAGGGTGGCCTTGAGGCGCAGGACTGGACGGAAATGCTCTATCGCATGTTTGCGCGCTACGCCGAGAGCAAGGGCTGGAAGGTGTCGGTGCTCGATGCGGTTCCCGGTGAAATTATCGGCATGGACCGCGTGACCATTCAAGTTGAGGGGCGCAACGCCTATGGCATGCTGCGAAGCGAAGTGGGCGTTCACCGGCTCGTGCGCATATCGCCGACCGACATCAAGAAGCGCCGACAGACAACGTTTGCGGCTGTGGAAGTGATGCCTGTGCTTTCCGATGACATTGAGGTTGATCTGAATCCCGCCGACGTACGTGTTGATGTATATCGCGCAAGTGGCCCGGGCGGGCAGTGCGTGAACACTACCGACTCAGCCGTACGTCTGACGCATATCCCTACGGGCACGGTGGTAACGTGCCAGAATCAGAAGTCACAGCTGCAGAATAAAGAAGTTGCCTTTAAGATGCTGCGAGCCAAGCTCTACGAGCTGGAAGAGCAGCGGCGCGCCCGCGAGATCGACGAGTTGCGTGGCGAGCATTTGGACAACTCGTTTGGCAGCCAGATACGCAACTATGTGCTGTATCCCTACCAGCTGGTGAAGGACTTACGAAGCGGCGTGGAGACGGGCAATGTTGACGCCGTGCTTGGCGGCGATCTCGACGAGTTCGTCATTGGCTATCATAAATGGAAGGCGTCGAATTAGGGCACTGAGTGGGGGACATCGGATTCCGAGGTGTTCTTTGCGAAGCGTTTTCGAGAGGCGCTCTTCAAGAAGTGTTCTTTCCATCGGATTGCTTGTCGGTTGCATCCGCGCTCGTCTTGTGCACCCCGCGCGTCGCACAACGGTGTGTTCCTGTGTAGAAACTCCTTTGAATGTGCACCCCGTTTGCGCGGGTGTGCTATACACTGTTACCTCGTGATTAGAGCGTTTCACTCGTGAAAGGTTGACTGATGGACAACGTCCAACTGCAACAGAAGGCTCGGCAGATGCGCATCGACATCGTGCGCATGATATCCGAGGCAGGAAGCGGGCATCCGGGAGGGTCGCTGTCGTGTACCGACATCCTGGTTGCCCTGTATTTCGGCGGCGTGCTGAAGCACGATCCCATAAACCCCCAATGGAACGAGCGTGATCGCTTCGTTCTGGCGAAGGGACACGCTGCGCCAGCCCAGTACGCGGCGCTTGCTGAGGCGGGCTATTTCCCGCGCGAAGAGCTTATGACGCTTCGCAAACTGGGAACGCGCCTGCAAGGGCATCCTGATTCGAATCTACTGCCCGGTATTGAGGTGTCTACCGGGTCACTCGGGCAGGGGCTGTCAATTGCCTGCGGCATGGCCTGTGGGTTTGAACTCGACGGCACTGGCCAGACGGTGTTTACCGTGCTCGGTGATGGCGAATGCCAAGAAGGACAGGTGTGGGAGGCGGCTATGTTTGCCGCTCACCGCAAGCTCGACAATCTCGTTGCCATCGTCGATCGCAACTGCCTGCAGATCGACGGCAATACTGCAGATGTGTGTGATCCTGGTAACGTGGCACAGAAGTTTGCTGCCTTTGGTTGGGACGTGAGTGAGGTTGACGGCCACGATATCGCGGCACTCATTGAGGTGTTGCAGCAAGCGAAGGAGTCGCACGGTGGCGCACCCCATGCCATCATAGCGAAGACCGTGAAAGGTAAGGGTGTGTCCTTCATGGAGGACCAGGCGGGTTGGCACGGCAAGGCACCCAATGCCGAGCAGACTCAACTCGCTCTCGCCGAACTCGATGATCGCAAGGAGGCAAGCTGTGGTTAAGCGTGCAGATAAAGAGCAGTCCCAGGTAAAGCGCGCAACGCGCGCGGCATACGGCGTCACGTTGGCTCATCTTGCCGACGAGGGGCTGCCGGTGGTCGCGGTTGATGCCGACCTAACCGGATCGACAACGACGAAAAAGTTTGCGCAGGCAAGCCCCGACTATGCTGACCGCTTGTTCAATTGCGGTATTGCCGAGCAGAACATGGTGGACGTGGCGGCTGGCTTGGCTGCCACCGGCCACATCGCGTTTACCGGCTCATTTGCGGTGTTCGGTACGGGTCGCGCGTACGATCAGATTCGCAATACGGTGTGCTACAGCAATCTGAACGTGAAGATTGCTCCCACCCATGCTGGTATATCCGTAGGCCCCGACGGCGGAAGCCATCAGATGCTCGAGGACATCTCACTCATGCGTGGCCTTCCCGGCATGAAAGTGCTGGTGCCTGCCGACTATGCGGCAGCGGAAGCGGCTCTGAAGCTTGCCGCATACACACCCGGTCCGGTGTACGTGCGCATGGGAAGGGCGTCGGTACCCGCTGTGTACGCCGATGGTGTCGAGTTGGAAATGGGTCGCGCCTACGTGCTGCGCGAGGGATCTGATTGCACTATTGTTGCGTGCGGTGTTATGGTTGAGCAGGCGCTCTCTGCTGCGGCAACCCTTGCTGAACAGGGGATTTCCGCTGAGGTTATCGACGCATTTTGCGTGAAGCCTCTTGATGTTGATACCATCGCCGCCAGTGTTGCAAAGACCGGTTGCGCGGTGACGGTCGAAGAACATAGTGTGTTTGGAGGCTTAGGTTCCGCAGTGGCTGAAACACTTGCTGCTACACATCCAGCACCGGTTGAGTTCGTTGGTATGCGCGATCGCTTCGGTAAGTCGGGTGAGTTCGCCGAGCTGCTCGAGTACTTCGACATGGGTGTACCGGCGATTGTCGAAGCTGTGAAGAGGGTAAAAGCCCGCGTAGCTATCTGCTAAACTGGTACACGTCTCAGTACATCTACAACCTGAACGGAGCATTCTGTGACAAACGATCTCAGCCAAGGGGTTCCTGCGCGCCATGCGCGGCGCAGCGGGGGTGCTCATGCTGCGTCGGCTCGGCAGGTGACCTCTCAGCTTTCGGCATCGCTTCCGGTGCTCGAGGTTGATGACGTGCCGCAGCAGATGGGCAAACCGGTCATCACCTTCGATCATGTGACGAAAATCTATCCTGCCCAGCCGAACAATCCGGCGCTTGACGATATCTCCCTCCAAATATATGCGGGCGAGTTTGTCTTTTTGGTCGGCCATTCTGGTTCGGGTAAATCGACATTTATTCGTATGCTCACGCGCGAGATCAAGCCGACACAAGGTCATATCTACGTCGCCGACGAGGATTTGGGTTCTATGCGTAACTGGCGCGTGCCCTACCTGCGCCGCAATATTGGCTGCGTGTTCCAAGACTTCAAACTGCTGCCGAACAAGACGGTGTTTGAGAATGTGGCGTTCGCGCTTGAGGTAATTGGCAAGAATCGCCACGTCATCAAGACGCAGGTACCCGAGGTGCTACGTCTGGTGGGCTTGCAGGATAAGCTGGGGAAACTACCCGATCAGCTTTCCGGCGGTGAGCAGCAGCGTGTGTCTATTGCACGTGCCATCGTGAATCGCCCCCCGATGCTCATCTGTGACGAGCCGACGGGTAACCTCGATCCGCAAACGTCTCGTGGTATTATGGACCTGCTCGAGCGAATTAACCGCACGGGTACAACGGTATTGGTAGCAACGCATGACCGCGAAATGGTGGATAACATGCGTCGCCGCGTTATCGCCCTCGACCGCGGTCATCTGACGCGCGACCAAGACAGGGGGGTGTACGGTTTCGATGCGTAGTCTTATCTATTTCCTGCGTGAGTCGGTTAAGGGGTTCTCTCGCAACCTTTCCACGGCGCTCGGTTCGATCGTTACTATTTTCCTTTCGCTGCTCATCATTGGCATCTTTTTGATGGGTGGCATTGTCATTGAGAACATCGTGAGTTCGGTGGAAAGTGAGGTGTCCATTACCGCCTACATCGCCGACGAGGCATCGGAGGCTGACATCTCGAAGACCAAGAGCTTCATTGAAGGGCTTGAGGGCGTGGCGTCGGTTGGCTTTACCACCAAGGATCAGGCGCTGGAGAACTTCCGTAACTCGATGACTTCAAACCCCGAGATCATCGATCAGCTTGATGGTGAAAACCCGCTTCCCGCCTCCATTGATGTGGAATTGTCCGACCCGCAGTTGGTCGAGCAAGTGGCGGATTCCATTGAGAGTAATTCCACCTTTGCTTCGATTTGTGACAACCCAAGCGATCCATCTGAATCACTGAAGTACGGTCAGAAAACCGTTGAGAAGCTGTTCTCGTTGACGAGCTACATTCGCTACATCGGCATTGCGCTCGTGGCGCTACTCATCTTCATTGCTATGGTGTTCATTAACAACACCATCAGACTCGCCATCTTGGCGCGTCGCAAGGAGATTGCCATCATGCGATTGGTGGGTGCTTCGAATGGCTTCATTCGCGGGCCCTTCCTGATGGAAGGTGCGTTGCATGCGCTTATTGGATCGCTGCTTTCAGTTGGCGCACTCGAGCTTTTGCGCCGCTTCGCGCTTCCTCAGCTGCAAAACGCGCTTACCTGGTTGCCTATCGACATTGGTGGCAGCATCATGGCGATGATCTATGTGGCTCTTATCGTTGCTGGCTTGGTCATTGGTTTGATTGGCTCTGCGTTTGCCATGGGCCGCTACCTGAAGGTCTAGCTTACGTTTCGCGAGTATGGGCGAGGTAAAGAACAGTAAACATGCGGCGGCGTCCGAGCGTCATGCTCGGATCCGCCTTGTTCGTTTGGTGAAGGTGATGCTCTTCGCCTTACTTTTGTGCACGGTGTTCGTGATGGGGTTTGTCGTGCGCGGTCAGAGTAACCTGCTCGAATCGCTCGGTTTCCCTCGTTACGCTGCCGATGTGGATCGCAATCCGGGTGCCACCGTGTCGGGCGATACGTACGATTCCATTGGTGCGCGCATGGAAGAAGTTGAGGGCATAACGAAGAACTATAGCCTCAATACGTACGATTTGGATGTTGCTACGCATAAGGTTTTAGACGCGTTTTCTGAAGCGACCGCCGACCCATACTTTGACTACTTCGACGCCGATCGCTATGCGGTACTTTTGCAGGAAGCATCTGGTATCACTTCGGGTATTGGCGTTCTGTTCTCCGAAAAGGATGGGCGCGCTTATGCAGCCGATGTGTTCGAAGAGTCGGCAGCGCAAGCTGCCGGCGTGCAGCAGGGTGACACCGTGATTGCTATCGATGGTGAGCGTGATCATGATTGGACGATGACAGAGGTTACCTCGCGCTTGCTTCAAGCGGAAGGCGATCCGGTGATTATCACCTGGCGGCGCGCCTCGGCTGCTGAAGGCGATGACGATATATCCTACACCACAACACTTGACTGTTCGAGCTATTCGATTAAGAATGTCGAAACGCGCCTGGAGGGCACAACGGGCGTTATTACGCTGCGCCAGTTAAGCCAAAACTCGACCGAGTTGGTGGCAAACGCGGTGGCTGATTTAAGAATACAGGGGGCAACTTCGTTCGTTCTCGATTTGCGTGACAACCCTGGTGGTTTTCTCACGCAGGCGGTAAACATCGCGAGCCTGTTTGTGGAAAGCGGCACAATCGTGAACATATCCACGCGTGAGTCCGATGAGACCGCGCGTACAGCAACAGGCGACGCTATTACCGATGCGCCGCTGGTGGTGCTGGTGAATGGACACACGGGAGCTGCGGCTGAAGTGCTCGCGGCGGCGTTGCAAGACAACGAGCGTGCCATACTGGTGGGTGAAAAGACCCTGGGAAAAGGATCAGTGCAGGTGATGCGCGCCTTGAGCTTCGGCGGTGCTTTGCGCTACACCGCGGCGTATTATCAGACCCCGCTTGGGCATGACATCGATGGGGTGGGAATCGCCCCCAATATTACTGTCTCACCGTCGGGAGAAGATGACAACCAGATGCAGTTGGCGCTGGAAACGGCGCTGTCAGTTTCGGCGGATTAGCCATGCCGCGTCGGCGCTCGCATGCTCGTCGTACGCCCCGAAGCAATCCACGGGGTATCCTTGCTGTGCGCAAGGATGGTTATGGTTTCGTTAAAACCCCTGAGGGTGATTATTTCGTTGCGAACTCAAAGATGAACGGCGCAGCTGACGGCGATTACGTTGAGGTTGCGGCACTGCCGCGCACGCGCAGCGCACGCGAAGAGGAGCGGAGTGCACCCCGAGATGCGCAAGGTTGTCCGGCCGCGCGCGTAGTTCGTGTTATCGATCGGGCGCATGATGTAGTGGTCGGACGCTACGAAGTGGCTGATCCTTTCGGCGTGGTTGTGCCTGCTGACCGGCGCATTCCCTACGACATCTTCACTATGCGACGCGATCACCCTGACATCCAAGACGGTGCGATCGTTAAAGTGCGCATCACTGAGTTTCCCACGCGCCGCAGCGCAGCTGTAGGCATTGTTGAGGAAGTACTGAGCAATGCCAATGACAATTCCGTTCCTGTCGAGCTTATTGTGGCAGCTCACAAGCTTGAAACGACGTTTTCATCCGCATCGCTTGAGCAGGCTAGAAAATCATGTGTAGATGCTGACGGCGCACTCGCGGTTGGATACCGTGATCTGCGTGATCGCTTCGTGGTCACCATCGACCCAACCGATGCACGCGATTTTGATGACGCGATGTCGCTTGAGCGTCTCGAGTCGGGCGCATGGCGTGTGGGGGTTCACATTGCCGATGTGTCGCACTACGTACCATGGGGTTCGCACGTCGATTTGGATGCTCGCCGTCGTGCGACGAGCGTGTATTTGGTCGACCGTGTGATCCCTATGCTGCCTGAAGCACTCTCGAACGGAACGTGCTCGCTTTCCCCTGGTGAAGACCGCCGTGCTATGACGGTTGACGTGGTGCTCGACGCAGAGGCGCGCGTGCTATCGTTTGAGGCGTACCCGTCGCTTATTCGTTCGCGTCGACGTCTGACATATGACGAGGTGCTCGACATTCTGAACGGCGTGTATGTGCCGGATGACGACTCATGTATGCTTGAGCTGTTACGCGGTTTGTCGCGCGTGGCGAAGCTGCGTGCACGCGCTCGCATACGCGCCGGGGGTGTGGATTTCGATACGGTTGAGGCAAAGGTGCGTCTCGATGGTGAAGGCTCGCCCAATGAAATCGTGCTTCGTCAGCGAAATGACGCTACCGAATTGGTTGAAGAGGCGATGATTCTCGCGAACGAAACGGTGGCGCGCTATTTGCGGGATGCGGGCTTTCCCTGTATGTACCGTGTACATGAAAAGCCCTCACCCGATAGTCTCAAGGCGCTCTTGCCAGTACTTACTGAGTTTCCTTGGTTTGAGAAGATCAACCGCCGTTTGTTTGTTGCGGGCAATCCCTTCGAGGTGCAGCGCGTGCTCGCACTTGCTGAAGGGCGGCTTGAGGGTCGGTTGACCTCGTCGCTCGTGCTTAGGGCGATGAAGCGTGCTGACTATCGCATTGTGTGCGAGGGGCACTACGGGTTGGCGAGTGAAGCTTACGCTCATTTCACTTCGCCGATACGCCGCTATCCTGATTTGGTGGTGCATCGGATGTTGAAGGCCCGGTTACTTGGACGTCCCGAGTGCTTCGACCAGGAGGTGTCGGCTATGCCCTGGCTGGCGGAGCATTCCTCAAAGATGGAGCGCGAGGCTGATGCGGCTGCGCGTGAGTCGCAAGAAGTGAAGATGATCGAGTATCTAACCCGCTTTATCGGCCAAGAGTTTTCTGGTGTGGTGTCGGGTGTTGCAACGTATGGGGTGTTCGTGCGACTCGACAACACGGCTGAGGGGTTGCTGCCCGTATCCGAGCTAGGAAACGAGTGTTTCGCGCTCGATGCGACACGTTACCGGCTGGTGGGGCAGGAAAGTGGTGTGGTCTACAGACTTGGTCAGTGCGTGCGTGTTGTGCTGACGGCAGCAGACGCCGCTGCGCGTCAGCTCGACTTCCGTCTGACGCGATGAAGGCTGTCTTGTAGGTTGAGTAAGTTGAAGAACTCCATGACAACTCCTAAGGTACGCAAAACTCAATCGCCTACACTCGTATTCGTTGACGAGATGGAGATTTGGCTTACGCGCAAGTCTATCAAGAACATGCACCTTCGGGTAAAACCGCCCGACGGACGTATCGAGGTGTCGGCACCATTGTGCTTGCCGCTTGCGACCATCGAGCAATTTGTGCGTGAGAAGCGCGATTGGATTGTCGTGCAGCAGCGGACGATCGCCTCATCGCCCCGTGTCGATGCCGCTGCTGCAAGCCCTGATGAGATTAAGCAATGGAAGGCTGTTGTGGCAGCGTGTGTGCCGGTGCTTATCGAGGCATGGGAACCTCTGATGGGCGTGAAGGCCGGTAAGGTTGTTTATCGCAACATGACGAGTCGCTGGGGCAGTTGCCAGCCCGCCACCGGCCGAATTTGTATCAACGTGCGACTGGCTCTCTATCCGCCAGAGTGTCTCGAATACGTGGTGGTCCACGAGCTGTGCCACCTGATTGAACGTGGTCACGGTCCGCATTTTCACGCGCTCATGGACCATTTCATGCCTGACTGGAAAACACGCCGCGCGAAGCTGCGGTAGAAGGTGTTCGCTACTCAGGGCAACTGATAATGTCATAGACAAGACCGTACTCTTCCTGAATGAAGTTGAAGAAATCAACTGGGCTGATAACCTGTGTATGGGCGTTTGAAAAGCAGCTTTCGTCACGTGTGAGCAGGAAATCAGCTTTTATCTTCTCGGCACAGATATCAATGAGACAGTCTTCAAAATCGTCCCATTTGCGACTACTCGCCAGATGGATGTCTGAGACATCAATGGTGCAGATTTCAAGCCACGGGTAGCTTTCATTAAAAGCGTTCTGGATGAGTTCGCTGTTGTAGGTCTTTCGGAGAACATAAAACACATCGGTAAACGACTTGGCTGAAACCCAGAGTTCCGCATCGCCGAATTCCCTCATAACGAGAAGCTTTTGGGCGATATCATCATCAGGTGGTCGCTGTGTGTATAGATCGATGAGGACGTTGGTATCAAGCAAAACGCGCATA